>DAOSXE010000016.1 GCA_035380285.1 bacterium
GCGTCGCCGAAGGCGTCGGCGTCGGCGTCTTGTACCCGAACGGCGTGGGGGAGGGCCGGTCGAACTTCCAGACCCGGTAGGAAGAGGTCACCGCCCAGACGGTCGAAGGAGCGCGGGCGTCGAGGCCGTAACAGGTGCTGTCGGCCCCTTGGACCCGGGCCCAGCGGGTCCCGTCGTAGTAGTAGATGCCGGCGTCTTCACCCCCGAAGCCGGCCCAGACGTTGTGGGCGTCGTGGGCCGAAATCAGGGCCTGGATCGTCGTCTCGCCCACGTCCTCGGAGAGTTCCCACTCCCCGCTCTCGCCGCGGTGGAGGATAAGCCCTCCGTCTCCCGCCGCCCAGACGTCGGTCTGGGTGTTGGCGCAGACGTCGCGGAGGTAGCGGCCGGACTCCTCGTAGGCGACGATGGTGTCCAGGGTCCAGGTGCCGGCGTTGGAGTAATAGATCCGCGAGCTTTGGGTGGTCCAACGGGCGACCGCCCAGACGTTGTCGACGTCGACTCCGGAGATGCTGACGACGTAATAGCTGCCCAGGTTGGTTTCCCTGGTCCAGGTAGAGCCGCCGTCGGTGGAGCGCAGGATTATCCCCGTGGAGCCGCAGGCCCAGATGTTGGCGGAGTCGGCGGCGTAGGCATCGTAGATGTAGGACACTCCGAAAGTCTGCGTCTGGAGGTTCCAGTCGCCGCCGTCCCAGCCGTAGACCCTTCCCTGCGCGGACGGGGAGCGGGTTTCGCCGCACACCCAGGCGTGGTCGGCGTCGAGCGCGAAAACTCCCCGGAACTGCCCGGTTTCGGCGGTAAAGGCCGAGGTGGAGAGGCTCCAGGAAGCCCCGTCGAAATGATAGATATTGCCGACGCTGGACGAATAGGAATACGTCGAGGGGACCCAGACGTCGTCATCGCCCCCGGCCGAAATCACGCTGATCACGTCTGCGGCGATCTGAGTGGAGAGAGTCCAGTCCTGGACCACGTAGAAGGGCGAAGGGGTGGGGGAGGGAACCGGCGATGGAGTGGCGGAGGGGACGGTGTAGGAATAGATGCGGCAACGCTCAGTACCCGCCCAGACGGTCCGCCCGGCAATAGCGAGGTCTTCGGGGTTATACGATCCACCCAACCTCGTCTGCCGGGACCAGGATAAACCGTCGAAAAAGTAGATGCCGCCGACGTTGTCATTGGGCCCCGCCCAGACAGCGTTCCCGTTCATGCCCGCGACCGGCCCCGAGTTGACGGTCTCGGCCTCGGTGACGCGGGTGGAAACGCTCCAGGAAGCCCCGTCGTAGTAAAAGATGTAGCCCAGGTCGGTAACCGCCCAGACGTCGGTTTCGGAAATGGCGTCGAGGCCGCGCAGGTAACGGCTGGAGCCGAGGGCGATGTCGGTCTGGACCGTCCAGCCGGTTCCGTCCCCCAGGAGAATCTCGCAGGGATTGCTGGCGCCGCCGGCCCAGATGCGGGTGGAATCCAGCGCAGCCACAGCCGTCCAGAATTGGTTGCTGCCGGTATCGGTGCTGACGCTCCAGGTGGCGCCGCCGTCGGTGGTGTGGAGGATGACGCCGGTCCCCCCCACCCAGACTTCCTCGGTGTCGACGGCCGAGACGGATTCCAACTGGGAATAGTTGACGCTGCTGACGACCTCGGTCTGGAGTTCCCAGGAAAAGCCGTCGTAGTGGAAGATCATCCCGTGCCGCACCGGACCGCCCTCAAAAGTTTCACCCACCGCCCAGACATCGTCCGCGGCGGCGGCGCAGAGCGCCTTGAAGTCTCCGGTCTGCGCGCCGAACAGCGCGGTCTGCAGCGTCCAATCGGCGCCGTCGAAAAAGTAGATTCTCCCGAACGGTGGATACACAGTGTCTTCGACTGTCGCCCAGAAATGGGTTGCATCGAGGGGAGCAATATGAGCCGGGCCCAAAGAATATGCCAAGTCCGTCACCATCACCCACTCCGCCGCGCCCGCCGTTCCCGCCGTCAGCACGAACCCCAGCGCACCCAGAAAACTCAAGAAACGTTTCATTCCCGGACACCTCCCGTATATACGTCGATCTCGAACTTCGTCGTTGTTATAATCTGCCCGACTATCCCCGTCGGGTCAAGTCGACAACCGGGGCTAGTCGTCAAGCTTTTAAATCCCGGAATAGTTGTTTTCCGCCTCGTCCAGGAGAGGAAGGGATCGGTCTTTCTCGGAGAGGACGGGCCGCTCGACCGGCCACTCGATGCCGAGGACGGGGTCGTTCCAGGCGATCCCCCGATCGAGCTCGGGGGCGTAGTCGGCCGTGACCTTATAAAAAACCAGAGCGGTTTCGGAAAGAACGCAGAACCCGTGGGCGAAACCCGGGGGCAGATAGAGCAGACGGCCGTTCTCCTCGGAGAGGACAACCCCCCGCCAGCGGCCGTACGTCGGGGAGCCCGGCCGGATGTCGACGCCGACGTCGAAGATTTCGCCGGAGAGCGCCATTACCAGCTTCCCCTGGGCCCGGGGCGCGAGCTGATAGTGAAGACCGCGCAGCACTCCCCGGCGCGAGAAGGAACAGTTGTCCTGGACGAAGTCCGCGGGCAGTCCTGCCTCGGAGAAGGCCCGGCGCTCGAAGGTCTCCCGGAAGTATCCGCGCCGGTCTCCGAAGGTCCGGGGTTCCACCAGAACCAGGCCCGGCAGTTCCAGCGGGTGAAAGGCGAAAGGCATCCTCATCCTCCCGGGGCGGGCGCGGGAGCGGCGCGGCGTCGGGCACGGCGGATGAGGATGACCGCGCCTGCCCCGGCGGCCAGCAGCAGCACGACCAAGGCGACGGGGTTGTGGAAAATCTTGGCGACGATGACCACCAGGAAGGAAAGGACCAGGGAGACCAGCAGCAGGACCAGGCTGAGTACCCCCCGGGTCAGCCCGCCCAGGAAGGGGAGGACGTCGAGGATGGCGGAGATGGGCGCCACCACCATGCAGAGCCCGATCCACATGCAGAGGAAGCCGACCGCGCGCAGGATCCAGGTGGTGACCCGGTACTCGGTGGTGAGTTGGGAGAGGGCCTGGACCCGATCTCCGGCCAGGGCCCGGAAGAACCGTTCTTCGCCGTTCCGGTACCAGGGACCGATCCCCGTGCCCCGGACCGCCCCGAAGGCGGTGACGCCGGTGCCGGAGGGGAGGGCGAGAAAGCTGACGCGCAGGTCTCCCACCCGGGGCGCGCTCCCGGAGCCGGTTCCAAGGTAGACGTATCGGCCGTCGAAACGGGGGCCCTGCCCGGAAAGCGCGGGGGAGGGGGAAGGAACGGCCGCCGGCGACGGCGAAACCGGGGGCGTCGCCGACTCTTCCGAGACGGTCCAGGCCACCGCGGCGGTTTCGGGACGGGGAACAAGGAGCTCGTCACCGAGGGAGAGGGAAGACCCGCCGGGGAGAACGATCTCGCCGGGAACGATGTCGTAGGCTCCGATCTTGGCCGAGGGGGCGAGAAAAGAACGGGATTCGACCGCGGGCGCGGGGTTGAAGTGCCCTTCCGGATGCTTGAAATCGGAGGAATCGGCCGGGTTCTCGGTCCATTCCCTGGAGTAGGTGTAGGTGGTGGTGGTCTCGCTGCCGCCGCCGATCTTCTTTTCGGTCCGACTTTGGCTTTCCTCTTTCCAGGCGTACATCTCCACCACCCGCTGCAGGGAAACATACGGCCCGGGGCGGAGAAATTCGGGGTCGCCGGTCAGGGCCTCGGTAGTGAGGGGCCCGCTGATGGAGATAAACGTTCCTTCGCCGGCGGAGGGAGGAGACCCGGCATCGGTGGGGACGCTCTCCCGGGCGACGCTTCCCCAGTTGGTCCTTCCCTCGCTGATCCAGAGGACGACGAAAGAGGCGAGAAAGAGCAGCACCCCGAACGCCATCCCCTTGAATGAGGCGACGATGTTGCTCCCGTAACCGGTGCGCGTGACCTCGGTGAACTGATCGGCCATGGTTTTGACCCTCCCGGTCCGAATTCGGTTGTGACCCTTACATGCCTGAATTATAGTCTAGCGAATGCACGATCGCCCGACAAGAAAATCGGAAAAACAGCCGGAAACTGCCGCCGGAATCGGCGAATTCGGCCTGATCGATCTGTTCTCCACGATCGTTCCTCCCGGCGAGGGAACGGTCGCGGGCATCGGCGACGACGCCGCCGTGCTGACCCGGGAGGGAGGCGAAGCCGGCTACCTTCTCCTGGCCACCGACTGCGTCTGCGAGGGCGTGCATTTCCTGCGGGAACAGGGGGCGGAACGGATCGGCCGCAAGGCCCTGGCCGTCAATCTTTCCGATATCGCCGCCATGGGCGGAGTCCCGCGCTGGGCCGCGGTGGGGTTGGGGATTCCCCCGGACCTGCCCGTGGAATTCGCGGTCGGGCTGTACCGGGGAATGAGCGCCCTGGCCCGGACGCACGGGGTGGGGATCGTCGGGGGGGACACCTACTCCTCGCGCGAGGGCGTCTGCCTGGGAGTCACGGTCCTGGGCGAAGTGGAACCCGATCACCTGGCCCGGCGCTCCGGGGCCGCTCCCGGTCAGGCTATCTGCGTGACCGGGACCTTGGGGAACGCCGCCGCGGGGAAGCACCTCGATTTCACCCCGCGCCTGCTCGAAGCCCGGTTCCTTACCGGCGCATTCCCGGTGGGAGCCATGATCGATATCAGCGACGGGCTGGGCGCCGACCTGGAAAAACTCTGCCGGGCGTCGGGTACGGGGGCGGCGGTCCGGTTGGAGTCCCTGCCGGTGGAGGGGGGCGACGGGACCGACGAGGCAGCGGCCGCGGCGGCAGCCGGCAGCGGGGAGGAGTTCGAGCTTCTTTTTTCCCTGCCGCCCGAACGGGTGCCGGAGCTGCTGGAGGTTTTCCCCCGCCGGACGGGGTGCCCCGTGACCGTCGTCGGGGAGATCCTGCCGGAAGAGGACGGCCTTTGTTTCACGTTTCAGGGGAGGCCCCGGAGCCGGACTCCGCGGGGGTACGATCATTTCCGGCGGGGGGAGCCGCGATGAGAACCGAAATCACCGCCGGCCCGGAAGAGACGGCCCGGCTGGGGGAGGATCTGGCCCGGAGGCTGGGCCCGGGGAGCGTCGTGGCCCTGACCGGAGAGCTGGGCGCCGGGAAGACCTGCCTCGCCTCCGGAATCGCCCGCGGGCTGGGGGTCCGGGAACGTTACCTCCCATCGCCGACCTTCGTTCTCGCCCGCGAATATGCCGGACGTCTGCCCCTGTACCACCTGGATTTTTACCGCCTGGGGAAGGGGGCGGATTTCCGGGGGCTGGGGCTGGACGAATATCTTTTCGGGGAAGGGGTGACGGTGATCGAATGGGCCGATCGGGCCCCGGAACTGATCCCCCCGGGCGCGGTCGCCGTGGAACTGGAGTATCTGGACGGATGCCGGCGGCGGATAAAGATTCATGAAAGCCCTCGGGATTGAGACTTCTCACGGGACCGGGCGCCTGGCCCTAGTCGGCGGGGGACAACCGCCGCGGGAAGGCGAGGGCCTTCCCGGGAACCGGCATTCGGCTTCTCTTGTCCGCCTGCTCGAGGAACTCCTGAATCGGGCCGGGTGGAGAAAGGAAGACGTGGGCCTGATCGGGGTGGGAACGGGTCCGGGTTCGTTTACCGGTCTGCGGGTCGGCCTCGCCCTGGCCGGAGGGTTGGCCCGGGGGCTGGGCATACCGCTCTACGGCGTCGGAAGTTTCCCCGCCGCCGCCGCCGGGTTCGGCGAGGCCGAAGAGATTTCGGTCGTTTCCGACGCCCGCCGGGGCAGGCTCTATGCCGCCCGCTTCCGAAGGGAAGCAGCGTGGGTGGAAACCGTGCGCGGCCCTGAAATCGTATCCGCCGGGGAGATCGGGGACTACGTCCGCGGTTCCCTGGCGATCAGCCCGGACGCGGAACGGTTGCGGCGGGAGCTGCCCGGTTTCGCTCCGCGGCCCTGCCGCCCCTCTCCCCTGGCCGTGGCCGGGCGTGCCCTGGCCCTGGCCGAAGCCGGGATTCTCCCGGCGCCGGGGACCGCGCTCCCCGTCTACCTCGAAACCGGGGCCTATCGGAGAAAAACCGGATGAGGACGCTCCCGGCCAACCTGTTCAAGACCTGGGCGGAGATCGACCTGGGCGCGATCGCAGGTAACATCCGCGCCGTCAGGGAACGCTGCGGGGCCGGGGTGAAAATCCTGGTGGGCGTGAAGGCGGACGCGTACGGACACGGGGTTTTCCCGGTCGCGCGGACCGCGATCAAGGCCGGGGCGGAATGGCTGGGAGTCTCCCACGTCAAGGAGGCACTGGAGTTGCGCGGCTATTTCCCGGAAGTCCCCATTCTCATCCTCAGTTCCGGGATGGCCGGCCACACCGAGTTCATCATCCGCAACCGCCTCACCCCCGTGGTCTGTTCCCTGGAGATCGCCCGGGACCTGGCCGCGGCCGCCAAGGAAACGGGCACCATCGCCCGGGCCCACGTCATGGTCGACACCGGGATGGGCCGGATCGGGGTATGGCACGAAACCGCCCCCGAATTCATCCGCCAGTTCGCCGGCATCGACGGGGTGGTCATCGAGGGAATCTGCTCGCATTTCGCCTGCGCCGACGAAGAAGATACCGCCTTCACCCGGGAACAGTACGCCCGGTTCCGCCGGGTCCTGGAAAAAGTCGAGGCCGCGGGAATCAGGGCCCCGCTTCGCCATATCGCCAACAGCGGGGCCCTCCTCAGTATCCCCGAAGCCGACCTCGACCTGGTCAGGCCGGGGCTGATGGTGTACGGGATCCCGCCCGCTCCCCACCTGACCCGGTCGATCGACCTCAAGCCCGCGCTCACCCTCAAGACCCAGGTGGCGTTTCTGAAGACCGTCCAGCCCGGCCGCACCATCAGTTACGGGCGCAGTTACGTGGCCGGCAAGGAAACCCGGATCGCCACCCTCCCCATCGGCTACGCCGACGGCTTCAGCCGGGCCCATTCCAACCGGGGCCAGGTCCTGATCCGCGGGGAACGGGCCCCGATCGTGGGCAACGTGACCATGGACCAGCTCATGGTCGACGTCGGGCACATCCCCGGCGCCGCCGTCGGCGACGAGGCCGTACTCATCGGGCGGCAGGGGGAGGAGGAGATCACCGCCACCGAGTGCGCGGAACGGATCGGCACGATCTCCTACGAGGTCCTCTCCCAGCTGGGGAAACGGGTTTCCCGGGTCTATCTCGACGGGGAAGAAGCAAAGAGCAGAGGGCAGAGGGCATAGAGGAAGAGCCCACCGCAGGACCACTCTAGGGTTCAGGGTTCGGGGTTCGGGGTTCAGGAGGGATGCCCCCACCTCAGCCCCTGGAGATTCAGGAGTCCTTTCCGACCCCGTATTTCCCTTCCTTCATGAACTTCATGGTAAAAACCACAGATTTCGCAGACTAAAGATCAAGATTACGCAGATTGGGAAAAGGGAGAGCGCTTCTCTTGTCTCTGCCAAGGAATTTTCATCCCGTCTTCAATCCTCTGAAATTCTCTGCGCCCTGTGGTAAGAAGCAAAGTATAAAGGCATAGAGCAGAGCATTTTCTCCCTATCTGTGAAACCTACCTGCCGCAGGCAGGTTCGTGGACTGTTTCTGGGGCCGAGGTGGTGGGTTCTGACCTGAACCCCGAACCCTGAACCCTTTCTGCACCTGATTACTCTGATTAACTCTGAAAGAAGAAGAATTCAGGAGTCAGAATTCAGTATTCAGTAGCCCCCGACCTAACCCCCTGAAGATTTCTGCACCTGTGAGAAGCATAGGGCATGGAGCATAGAGGACAGCATCTTCAGTCCGTCTTCAATCCTCTAAAATCCTCTTGGGCTTCTTGTGCCTCTTGTGGCTAACCCTCTCCCCTTCATGAACTTCATGTCCTTCATGGTAGAATTCCATTTCTGAACCCTGAACCCTTTCTGCACCTGATTGCTCTGATTAACTCTGATTGAGTGGAAATTTTCGAATAGCGCTATCGAAGCACATCCCTCCTGAGGTCTGAGGGCTGGCTAGGAGTCTTATCCTATGCTCCATGCCCTATGCTCTATGCTTCCTCCCCCGAATCCTCTTCCGCCGGAGGCGGCGTCAGACGGAGCTGCCGGAAAGCTTGCGCTGAAGCCGGTCGAGGAAGGTCCGGTGGTGTTTCCCCGTCAGGTTGAGGTGGTGGTAGACCTGGAGCTTGGCCCAGTCCTCGATGAAGAGCCAGACCAGGCAGTAGCCCCAGACGTAGCCCACGTACAGCCAGGGGATCTTGGCCACGAAGATCCCGAACCCGACGATCAGGGCGGCGAGGGCCTGAGTGCCCAGAATCGCCCCCAGAAGGATCGGGGCGGGATAGGGCTTGGAGAAGAAGGGCTGCCGGGTTCGGGCCACGAAAAGCGTCAGATGCCCCGCCACCGCCAGCTTGAGATAGATCAGGGATTGGAGGACGGGGCCCGACAGTCCGAATATCTTCATGGCGATCAGCAGCAGCCCGAAGGTTTCGGCGACCCCGATCAGTCCGAGCGTGGAAGAGAGGGTGAGGACGCGTCGGAGGTTCCAGCGCACCGGCTTGGGATCGAGCCAGGTGTTGTCGTAGGCGATGAACATGATGGGCAGGTCGTTCAGCACCGCCAGGAGAATGATCAGAACCGCATTCAGGGGATAGAAGTTGAAGGCGATCATCGTCAGGGTGACGAAGAACAGGATCCGGATGGTCTCCGTGATCCGGTAGATGGTGTAGCTGTTCATGCGCTCGAAGATGCGCCGCGACTCCTCGATCGCGCGCACGATCACGGAAAGCCCCGGCAGGGTCAAGACCAGGGCGGCGGCCGACCGGGCGGCGTTGGTGGCGCCGGAAACCGCGATGCCCACTTCGGCCTGCTTCAGCGCCGGAGCGTCGTTGACCCCGTCGCCGGTCATGGCCACGATATGGCCCCGCTTCTGCAGCGACTTCACGATTCCGTATTTGTGCTCGGGGTAGACCTGGGCGAAGCCGTTGGCCTGCTCGATGGCATCGACGGTTTTCGCCCCCAGGTTCTCGACGTCCTCGTCCTCGCTGAAGGTCTTGTCCGCCGCCAGGATCCTGGTTCCCAGGCCCAGCTTGCCGCCGATCTCCCGGGCGATGGCGAGGTTGTCCCCCGTCACCATCTTGACGTCCAGTCCCTGTTCCTCCGCCCGGCTGATCACCTCGGCGGAATCCTCCCGGGGAGGGTCGGAGAGAGGGAGAATCCCCAAGAGGGTCCAGGCGCCGTCGTCTCCTTCGGCGCGGGCGACGCCGAGGGTGCGGTACCCTTTGGCGGCGAATTCGTCGACGATCCGGCGCACCTCCTTCTCCGTCTCCGGGTCCGGCCGGCTCAGCCCGAGGATCACCTGGGGCGCCCCCTTGGTGACGCGGAAGGTCTTCCCGTCCTTTTCGATTTTGGCCTCGGTGCGCTTGTGGACGGGGTCGAAGGGGACGAAGTCCGCCTGCCGGTAACCGCCGAGCGCGTTCCGATCCGCCAGGCCCTTGATCACGGCCTGGTCGATGGGGTCGGGGTTTTCGATCTCGGAGGCCAGGGCGGCGGCCAGCACCACCGCCTGTTCGGCCGTTCCCCCCACGGTCTGGATTTCGCCCAGGGTAAGTTTGTTCTGGGTCAAGGTCCCGGTCTTATCGCTGCAGAGGGTATCCACCCCGGCGATCTCCTCGATCGACTGCAGCCGGGAGACGATGGCTTTGTCCTTGGACAGGGTGAGCGCCCCCAGGGCCATGGTCACGGAGATGACCGCGGGGAGCGCCACCGGGATCGAGGCCACCACCAGAATGAGGACGAACTGGAAAACCGTGATCAGGTGGTCGCCCCGGGCCAGCTGGAAGATGACCAGCAGCGCGGCCAGGCCCAGGCTGATGTAGATAAGGAAATCCGCGATATGCAGCACCGCCTTCTGCAGGTGGGAGACGGCGCCGGCTTTCTCCACCAGGCGGCCGATGCGGCCGAAGCGGGTGTTCATGCCGGTCCCGATGACGAACGCGGTCATCTCCCCCTGGCGGGCGACCGACCCGGAGAAGACCGGCGCGCCGCTCTGCTTGTTCACCGGGAGCGATTCGCCGGTCAGGGCCGACTCGTCGACGCTCAGGTATTTGCCTTCGTCCAGCTTGGCGTCGGCGGGGATGATATCCCCCTGGACGATGCGGACGTAATCGCCGGGGACCAGTTCCCGCGCCGGGACCTCTTTCCAGGCTCCGCCCCGGCGGACCTGGGCCTTGAGCGCCAGTGCGTTCTTGAGTGCGTCGAGGGCGTTGTCGGCCTTGCGTTCCTGCCAGAACCCGATGACGGCGTTGAAGACCAGGAGAAAGACGATGATGTAGAGCTCTTCCCAGTGCCGGACCACGGCCGAAAGGATCGCCGCCACCTCGATCATCCAGGGGATCGGGCCCCAGAAGAAGGAGAAAAACTTGAGCCAGACGCTCTGGTGTTTTTCCTCCATCTCGTTGTAGCCGTACACGGCGACGCGGGCCTGGGCCTCGGCGTCGGTCAGCCCCTCCTCGGAGGTTTTCAGCTCCCGCCGCAGGTCGTCCAGCGCCATCTCCTCCAATTCCCGGTCCTTTTTCCTGATTTCTTTTTTATTCTCGGTCATGGCTGTTCCCTCGCTGGAGCGGTATCGCTCCCGCGTGTCAAAAGATCCTGTTTCGATTCATTCACCCGTATGCGTTCATGATAATTTCATTCCGGCCAAACGCCAACCCTTAAGGTGGGGTAGGGAGGAGAGAGGGTTCAGGGTTCAGGGTTCAGGGTTCGGGTAGGGATTAACCACAGGGGACACAGAGGGGGGAAAGAGAGGGTTCAGGGTTCAGAAATGGAATTTTACCATGAAGGACATGAAGGACATGAAGTTCATGAAGGTAGGAAAATAAGGGGCCGTGGTGAGGAAGTTTCTTGCTGAATTCTGAATTCTGTATTCTGAATTCTTCCCCCAACCAGAGTAATCAGGTGCAAAAATTCCCTATTCTGGTGGTATCAGTCGCGACCTCAAGTTGATCGGGTCGCCACCACGATTCGATTGGAGCAGATCCTGTCATCCATTCTTTAACCAACGGCGGTGACAGCCGCAGCCCCGTTGAGGCGACGCGCGAAGCATCGATAGTGTGGAGCAACCTTGTTGTGCCCTCAGCTTGTCTTTTCCACGAGGCGTCCGTTGATGTACTTGTGCAGGACGCTGGAGATAAGGGTTTGATACGGCAGGCCCTCGTGCACCGCCGCCTTTCGGAAGTGCACCAAGTCGCGTTCGGTCATCCGGATGTTCACCCGCTTGTCCTTCCGCAAGGTGGCACGAGCGGCCTCGCGGTAGCGAACCGCCTCCTTCTTGAAATCCGGTATCTGCTTCCATTCCCCGCGTTCGACGGACTCAAGAATGTCTTTTTCTTCCTTTGTCAGTTTCATGATGCAGCACCTCCAAGATACAGCTTCGTCATCTTTCGACTGGGAACGATCGTCTTCATGAAGATGACCTCGTCATCTTCAACAAACGGCACGACGCAGACATACCCCTCGACATTGACGATGAAGATCCTCTGGCCGGGGTACTGCTTCTGGTTGGGATGCTCGATCGTATCGAGCAACCCGCCATGCGTCAGGTGATAGACGATGTCTTCGAACGTGACGCCACGTTCCTGCTTCAGCCATTCGTTCTTCTCATCATCCCAGTCAAACAGTGGCATGATGCGTATATATCACGTTGTGTGCACTATGGCAACAGGAGTTTCAATCTTCTCCGGCACAACGGGACTGCGGCTGAACCTTGTTAGGCCTTCTTCTCTCGACGTTTCGTATTCCAGAATTCTCGAGGTGAAACGATCTTCATGCCCTTGATCTGCGATAGGCCAAGTATTTCTTTATCGCCTGTTACGAATAACTCGGCGCCGCCGTGATACGCCGAGCTGAGAATAACGACGTCATCGCGATCCTTTATGGAAACGTCAAGCACCTCAGACGCATCCCATTCGATCACGTCCGGGCTAAAAAAATCCGTTATGTCTTTCGACAAGGAGGCTGGGACCTTAAATTTCTTCGTCAATACGCGCCGAAGCTCGATCAGGAGGGGTTCGGATACGACGATCGTGTGTGACGCGATAACCTGACGCAGGATATCAGCGCAAAGTCCACGAGTTGCTAACGCACTTGCCAGGACGTTGGTATCGAGAAATATCCTCACGACACGTCAGCGAAGACATCATCATCGGTCAAATAGCCTTGTGCTTCGGCATAAGGCATGATGCGTCGCCGAAGCGAATTCAATTGGTTCAAGCGCAGTTGTCTGCGCAACGCTTCGCGCGCGACCTCGCTCCGGGATTTGTGTGCCCTACGGCTGGCTTCGTCGAGCAACTCTTGCAGGTCGTCATCAAGGCGAATCGATATCATGGCCGTTTTCATGTTATACAATGTATGACGTTCGAGCGGCTTTGTCAACGGGAAATTATTGGCCGAACCCACCGAGCTCAGCGAGGGCGCGAAGCGCCATTCGCCGAAACGCCCTGGTCGGCCGGTTTCAGACTGTAGCGTTTACCGTCCCTGACACTCTTGAAAACAGCCTCGTCTCTGGTGTAACCGCCACTTCGCGAAATGTCGCAAAAATCTACCGGGTACCGGCCTTCCTCAAATGAGCGTTCCACTTCGCCCGCGCGGACAAATACCAGCAAACAATACCCTTCTGAGTCCGCGTGGCGAAATGCTACGGAGCGGCCCACTTCCTTTCGAACCCGGGCTTCCGGGGTGTACGGTGCGAAAACATAAAAATGCTCCCACGGAAAATCCGTATAATCCGAGAGTTTGATAACCTTCCGGCTTTCGGCATCTGCCACGAACCGTTGCCGCTGAAAACCAGAGTCGCTATGACCGCTACAGCCACTGAGGAGGACAATAATGGAAACGACGATCACTCTCATACGGCTAACATAAAAAATCATCTGCTCAACCCAACCTCTTCGAGGTTCCGGATGCGCGAAGAAAGGGCAGGGTGGGTCAGCGGGATTGCCTTACCAGGAGTTTTTATTAATTTTTCCGCAAGGCGTTTTCGGCCGGCTTGAGCGGCTGTTTGGATTTTATTTTGCTTCATAATCTCTTAATGTCTTTTTCGCCCAGTGGAGCAACCTTGTTGTGCCCTTCGTCAGTCATCAAATTCAAGCCTGCTCACCTTTCCTTCGGGATCAAACCCGATCCGCCAAATGATCGGGTAACCATCTGGATTTCCGAAATGGCCCACGTCATACCTCATGCTGTCCGCCATGTTGTCCTGTGGAGATCCGAGGAAGGCGATGATCTCGGATTTAGTCATGCTGCGAATGTGCCCTCCGATGACGTCGCGGTCATGATTGGACAGAGAGGCGAGAAGTTCTCCGCGTTGTTCTGGTTTCGATCGCGCCCATTCCTCATGAAAATGTGTCACGACCTGGTCCCCAGCACTACGGCATGCAGGACTGCTTGCGGTCAGCAGTGCGGCGAGGCCAATCAAAAAGGGCCGTATTTTCATCTTCTTTCTATGCTATGCACAACGGGGTGGCGACAACCGCAGCCCCGCGTCTCCGGCGCGGCCGAGCGCTTGCGCTCTCCCTCAACTCGACCGTCCGCGGTCAAGTTGTAGGTAAGCAGCGCTTTGTTCGGGTCTTGGTCATTTCAATCGCCATGCAGCTCGAGTGCAGCTTTCAGTGCCTCGTCCAGCATGAGCATCTTCTCTCGATGAAGCGTGCTGACGAAGTCAGTGAGCATGGATTTCGGAATACTGACAAGCTCGTCGCAATGGATGCCGCAGTCGTGCTTCATCCCTTCGTCCGGACCGATCAGTACCTGTGTTGTTAATCCCTCGTATGCTGTGTAGACGGGGGCACAGATGACCGTTGCGAACCGCGAGTCGATCAGCACTTGTCTGCTGACGACGGCAAACACCCGGAATTTCCGGGGGTCGCGGGATGAGGGGCGCTTGACTCGATAGAGTTCGCCGCGCCTCACGGGGATACCTGGTAGGCCAGTACGTCTTCTGCCTCGGCGTTGAGCTCATCGGCGTGCTGGTTGATGATTTCCAGGTCGCGGCGTTCCGCTTCGGTTCTGGCGAGATCGGCGAGGAACGCGCGCGCAGCACGTTCGAGGAATTCCGATCTGCTCCGAAATTCCGCGTGGTGACGATCGATGAGACCGAGCACCTCGCCCGACAGTGTGATGGATGTCTTGACTTTCATACTACTAGGGTACTACCCGCCCTGCTGGTGTCAATGTCGATCTTGTGGCCCGAACACCCGCGTATCAACCGCGGCCGGGGCTGGCGCGAGCGCTGCCGCCGAAGACATCTGCAGCGCGAGTGACAGCGCCGTATCGTCGGCTGCATATGCTAGTTAGGGCTCACGCGGCTGCGATGCCTCGGGTTGCTCTCGTGATCCCTTGTGTATCTGCACCTGGGGAACGACGTGCACCCCCAAAACTTGCCGTAGCGTCCATCGCGGACCGTGAGGAGACTCCCGCATAGCGGGCACTTAGGCGAACGCGATCTCGCGCGAGTCTGATTGCGCCTGCTCCCTTTGCGAACTCCCACACGGCGGCGCTTGCCGTTCATCAGCTCCCAGTCCACGCTTGCACTCATGATGTTCTGCTTCGGGGTCCACTCTTCGCACAACTGCGGCCCTGTTTCTTCAGTCAGCTTCTGAGGAAGCATCTTCTGAAGACCACACTCACTGCAGGTTACCGAGACCTTGTTCGAGTAGTAGTCCACGGAGAGGCCAAGTAACTCAGAGCCACAGTCGGGACAACAGACACCGTGGAAGCGCAGTATCTCAAGTAGCTCCTGCTGGGTGACCAAACCAAGCCTCCGCACGTGAGCCCGCACTGGCACTCCGGCCCGGAGATGGGCGCACACGACTGTGAAGTACCTAGTGGTGATCTCGGCCCAGACTCTCTCATGACCGACATCAGGCTGAAGCCCGTGATGGAAAGCACAGAGGGCAACCAGATTCTCAGGTCTGTGGGAACCGCCTTTCGCCAGAGGGACTCGATGATGTACGTGAATCTCAGTTCGGCTTGGACAGCCGGTTATCTGACAGCGTTCGTCTCGTGCCAGGACAATCCGTCGCACGTACTGCCAGTAGGGTGGATAGCCTGGCCAGTAGTCGAAGATGTCCTGCAATCTCCTGTCGCGATCTGTAAGCTCAGCCTGCGGATCATGGAAGTCCCTCAGTTCCGACTCGGATGGAGGAGGATTCTTGGCAAGCCACTGCTCCTTGGCCTTTACAGCCTCGCCCTTACGGCGTGCAATCTCCCCATTCAGCGAGGAGGTCGATACTGCCAGTACGATTCCGGAGATCAGGGCCAAGGGCAGACCCACGATCGGCGCACCGAAGCTCGTGATGACACCCAGCACGATGACAATCCAACACCAGACCCGTGTCGTCACGACTCTCGCGCGAAGGCCAGCAGTAGAATAGGTCGCAGCGAGCTCCTTCGCTAGGTCGCCTGCAGCCCGTTTCCACGCCTCGGCGGCGATGAGATGCTCCTCGTAGAGCCTTTGGTACTTCTCTGGATATCGCGTGCGCTGCAGTTCCACGAAGCAAGTTCCACACACCCACTTGCCGTGGTTGAGTCTCACAGCATTGTCTGGCGACGCAGGTCTGTCGCATAAGATGCAGTTCTCGGGGACTGCGCCGCTGGAATCAGCGCCGGTATCACAGACTCGGTTAGCTTCGATGAGCGTTCGGACATCGACGTGCCTGATGTATTCAAGGTACGGGTATCTGTCCCGCCAATCGGTCTGCATGGTCCTCTCTGAAACCTCAACTCAGCGTGAGTCCTAACGCTTAAATCACCAGCAAGACGCGAAGCGGATTGTCTGGTGCATTATTTTGTTCGGCCTCTTTCTGTGTTTTTCTGGAGCAGATGTGATGGTTATCCGGTATTGTCGTATTTATTCGTCTGGACCATTTGAGCCAGTTTGTAATGTACTCCCCAGCTATTGCTGTGTGATTCAAGGAACCTCCTTCTCCCAAATCTGTCAGATCACTTTCAGCTGTTGAGTGGCTTCTCGCTATTCGAGCCATTGAGTAACACCATTTACTAATTCTGCCACATTCCAGCCTCGAACTTTCAAGGTAACTAGACTCTCGGAGAATACCCGACTGTCACCAAATGCAGACCGCTGGATGGCCAGACAGACAAGGTGGCTCGGCCGAGTTATCGCCACGTAGGTCTGGAGCAGCCGCTTGCTGTCCTGGACATTGATGTCGTCGCCGTTCGATCGCTGTCCGAGGAGCCACGGCAGTATTCGCTTCGACGAGTGCCCGTTCCAGTAGGTGTTGAGCAGCATCGTTGCCAGATGAGTCTGTCCCTTTACCGAGTGAATCGAGCCAAGCATGATGTCGACATACCGCTCGCCATCCTCAACCCGATACATATTCGGGTCAACATCCTTCGAGGATGAAGAACCACCAGGCGACAGCGAAGGATCTACCTGTTCCCAGGAAAGGAAGTTTGTAGCCTTGTCGGGTGTGGTGTCCCCCTCGCACAGAGCGCTAGCAACGGCGAGAAACCGTGCTTGGTGCTTCTGCCAAGCCTCAGATGATAACGAAGCCCCCTCGATCAGGAACGCACGGATCAATCCTCGATAGGAAGCGATCGCGTCAGTTTCTGTAGCTAGCGCTTCAACAACCGCACGATGGCTCCGTGGTCTTCGTCTGAGGCTAGCCACGTTGCCAATGAGACTGGCGAGTCGCGTTAAGCCAGATGCTATCTTCTCGACACCTGGGGCAAGGTCTTGGCTGGCTCGCGCTGTAGCCTGTGCAATCCGGATGTATTGGATGAGGTGCTTGGGATGCAGCTCTTTCCGTGATATCTCAGCGGAATACCCTTCCCAGTAATGCGGTACCGTCTTTGGAAAGTGTTTGTGGTCGCAGCCAATATCTGGTGCATCTTTATGAACCGCGCCAACTGCAGCGACCGTCCCTTCTGCCAGCGAGTCGTCATTGAATGTATTCAGAACGTGTTTCCCATAGGCATCGAGAACGCCTTTGGTGCTGTCATCAGGGAAAATGAAGACAGCGTGCGGACATGTCGCGGGTGCTCCCGTGATAACACGAGGTCCCACACCGTGGAGCCCATCCGCGCTAACAGCCATGAGGGCAAATGGTGAGGCCAGGAATGCGATATCCGCCCCAAAACGAAAACTGTTGGGGATACTAAGGCAGCGATCATGATCAGGAAACGGATCTTCTGTGCTTTGTTGAGCATTGAAATCGTCGAAGATAGCCTGGTTTGGATCGCCGACCCGTTGGACCACTATGTCTGTCGACGTGCGTGGGAAAACCTCGTTGATCATGGAGCACTGGAGCTCGAAGGTGTCTTGCATCTCGTCGATGATGACGAGTGGGAAGCGCTGCCTGAGCCAGGAGGCTACTTCGGGGACATCCTCCAGCAGGGCCCGAGCCCAGACAAACATCTCGTCATAGCAGAAGTACCCGACACCAGCAGCCGTCTCTATGGCAAGAGTAGCAAGCTTGTAGCTGTTGGATGCAGCCTTTGCAGGGAACGATCGGCCACCGAGGTCGAAGTTCAAGTCACGATTACATATGCGCAGACTATCAAAGCCACTTCCTTTCTTTTCCAGGTAGTTCTGTATTGTCCAGTACTCTCGACCGATGACACTGCGCCGATACGCTGTCGTCACGTCATTGTCAACGGTTGGAGACGGATACCCATTGGAGTTTAGCCAAGGTAGGGCCAAGAAACGGTTCACGAATCCATGTATCGTGTCAATGAAGTGGGGATAGTCAAACAGGCGCTGCCCGATGATCGTGCCCCCCAGCCGCCGCTGGATCTCCTCACGTGCAGCGTTAGTGTGGGAGAGTACGCAGATGCCCCTGGTACGATACGGCCACTTCCGCACCAACATTGCCAACTTCGCAACAACCAAGGTTGTTTTGCCGCTGCCCGGACAAGCTGATACGTCAAGCGTCGAGAGTGCTTTCAAGAAGTCCACGCGAGGTGCATCGAAATTCCGCAATCCCATCGTTGCGCAGATCCACTCGATGTCGCTGTCCAGCAATTCTGGTAGGAGCAATTCAGCCATTGCTCTCCTCCGTGGAAGGCGGAGAAGGTGCGGGAACCGGCGCTTCGCGGCAAACGTAATTAATCGACTCAACTATATAGCTCGGGATTTTTACGCCAAATGCGCCTGCATCGAAGTCAGCCTCGCCAGCCGCCTCTATAAGCATCTGTGCGAGGTACTGCGCAGCGACGGCCTTTGAGGCCGATCCAGAGTAGAACAACTTGTAAACTCCGCTGCAAAGCACTTCACGATCTCCGTTGGCCGCCGCCTCTATCTCCCGAAACGCCACTCGAGCATCCGCCTTCACGTCTTCACGGGTCTTTTCATCGGCGTTGATGGGATCGTCATTCTTGGCGAGGGAAGCAGCAATGAATACCTCTTCGGCAAGACCGGAGAAAGCGATGTCGTATTCCAACGTCCAGTGGTCTGCGACGAATGTCCTCACGGATTGCCCGTCTCCTGAACGCAGACGTGCGCGCCATTCCTCCAATTCTTGTTCCTGTGTCTTCTCCTCGCTGCCAAAGTCACGGAGCGCTTTCCATCGGCGCTTGGAGCTTTCCCATTTTTCGTCTTCGTCACCGGTAACCAGGCCTAGGATGTCCGGTGCGCAGTTGGGCATCACATCCATGTCCGCTACGCAGGCAACAGGGACCGACACCACCTGGCCAGACTCATCAGACCGCTGGAAAATCCGGCTGAATCGTCTGAGCCCTTTTCCACCAACATCGACAATCGAGACGCCATGCTCAGTAAGGTCTTTTCCGATTAGCCGAGCGAGGACAGGTATGAGGATCGCCTCAGCGATTCCTTCGACGATCATGACCCCATGAGCAAAGAACAGGTTTGCCTTGGTGACATCCAAGAAGCGCTCAAGGAAGCGATAGTCGCCCTGCTCGAGATGTGTCTGACCCGGAGCAAGAGAGAAAGCACGGCATCCTTCCAGGAGAGCAAGGTTCTGCAAGGGTATCTTTGATGCCAGATTCGGGCTGTGCGTCGACAGAAGGACTTGGACAGATCTTGATGCTCCGTTTACGTCACCAATGGCTGCTTTCGTCAGGAACTCCATTAGTCGAAGCTGCCGTTGGGGGTGAAGGTGCGCCTCCGGCTCTTCGATAAGTAGCAACGGCAAGCCCGTTGGTTCGCGGCCCAGGAGCAACAGCTCGCACGCCATGTAGAGCAGGTTGTTTGAACCGAGGCCATAGTGGCCTCGGGCTGCTTCAGTGATCTCTTCGAAGAGACCGAGCTCCAGGCGTTCAAGAATCTGGCGGAGGCGAAGCTCTTCGCTTCCACCCTCGCTGATGTTGATCTTGCCTCGAAGCCTATCTCCTATAAGAAACATTGAGGACAGGTACTGCGTATTGATCGCCGTTTCGGCTCCACTGACGCCACCGTGTCTCTGCACGTTGTAGCGGAAGTAGTCGGAAAGGCCCAACAAGCTCAGACGTTTCACAGCGTCGTCGTCGGGCGGGAGAATGTCGGTGTCAAGCGGGTCGCCTTCGCGAATCTCGGGAACGTTGGCCAGGATCTGTGATAGCCGGGAGCCTCGGCCCGGCGACAGCTCCCGTTCGGCATCGCGCAACGGACGCAGGTAAGCTGTTGATAACATCTCGCGAACCGATTGTTCGAACGAGGGTCCGGCACCATCTACCCCACTGTGGACCGATACATCGAGCCACCTACGATCGCCAGGCGTAGCGCTGAGTCTCCTGGCTGTCCAAGTGACGAATATGGCTACGTCCTCACCCGCGTAAGACAGGTACTCTACGAAAGCAGCCTTCTCGACGTCATCGAGCCCGCTGAGCTTACAGCAGATGGAAATCTCGTCCGATTGGCTACCAGCACCATCGATGTGGAAATCCTCTGGCTGAACTCGGATGTATGTCTGGTCGCGCGTCAGGAGCGCATATCTGATCGCATCGATGACGGCGGACTTGCCGCTGTCGTTGCGACCCACCAAGGCTGTAACGCCATTCTTGAGTTCGATATCGAGTGCTGCATCTCCTTCTCCAAAGAGTCGGAAATTCTGCACATTCAGATGAGATAGGTACATGTCACACTCCACAAAGGATTTCAGCGATCCGCATCACAGGTAACCACGCCGTGCAAATGGGCGACAGCCTCCGAACTCGAATTGAGCCCCGAGACTCGTCATCATAAAACAACTTTCCATGGGCCAATATAATCGGCCGAACGCTGGCGAAGCAGCTCGCCGTTGAGCCGACGCAAAGCGTCGGCTCAACGCTTACGCTCAGGGGCGTCGGCGCGATAGCGCCGACGTCCCTTGGAGCGTATTGTTATGCCTATTTTGAACGTATTTCTTCGCCAATCAGTCTTTGTTGCTTTGAGCTTTGAATATAGTCGATTAACTCAAGCTGACGGGATTCTGGATTTAAATAGATCAACTGTTGCCAGTGTTTTGGGATTTGCTTACGCGCCTCCAACAAACCAGAGAGGAAATCTTTACCTTGACTTGAATGATGATTAAGCATCAAAGCCTCAAACATTTCGATTGCTGCATCAAATTCCTCTTGGTTAGCTCCTTTCAAAAAAAGTAAAGTAATTTTGTGTCCATCAACGCTTTGCGCTGTCACCGAAAAAGAACGAGAGAAAATTGATTCTTTAATTTTACCTCCATGAACCACAACAAATCTTTCTATTTCCGGGTTGGCGCCAAACATCTTCTGCCATAGTTTACTCGTCGCACTCTTAAGCATCACATAATGGTCTTCTGCCATTTTCTTTAGAATGGTTTCGAAGTAAGGCTTGGCGATAAACAGAATGATTCCGGTAGGTATTAGCCAGTCCAGAGCCATGAAGGGGCCTTCCGATTCACGGCGAACTATTTTAGCTTCGACATCCATTTCTGACAGGTCATCTACAAAAGAATGGAATATCTCTTCCGGCGCTTCCTGATCTATAAGCAAAGATATAGAGGTTCGTTTTTCCATTGCAATTACCGAGCAATTGAGGGCATAATTTATAATTCTACACAATCTACAATTGCCTGTACCCGATGGCAAAAGTTTACCGGCGAGAGGGGAAAACGTCAATATTTTGCTGTTTTTTTCCTTTTTCAAGGTGAGTAAGCTTGCTCCAAAATTAACGGTTGGTTGATATACCACTTAAAATACCCTGGTTATATTTAGTGATTTCTCCCTTTCCCTATCTGCGTAATCTTAGTTTTACCCTGAAGAACATGAAGTTCATGGAGAAGAGAAAATATGGGGTCGGAAGGGGCTGCTGAATTCGGAACGGGGCAATCAGCCGCGGCGGAAGACATCTTCGCTATCGGCTGCATTGGCATGTTAGGCACCTCCAGTGTTGTCTACGTTTACTCTGACTTTTTTTTTCAGCCTGAAACCAATCCGCCTAGTTATCACCGAACGGACGACCTCCCAGAGCTGATAGGCTTCCTTGCGTATTCGATCGCTGAATCTCCATAGCGCAGCTGGCGTATGTCTGCGAATCTGAACTCGTCCGAGCGTGGCCGCGACAGCCGTGGCGTACCAACATGAATCACCCGGTTGGGATTGAGCTATCCAGGGCATGTGCTCGCACACGCTGGGATGGCTATTGCGAAGCGGGAGGCGGCAGGCGTCATAGTAAGGACAACTTGAGTGGCACTGTCCAGAAGGTGAGAATGAACCAGTGTTATCGAGATGTGCGCACACGAAGTCCTGCTGCGCCTGCAATGACCGGGTATAGATGCTAGGCGCGTTGCCGAGGGCATCCGGACCAGACGGATCGAAAGAGACGATGATGTCTCGCGGGAATACCCCGGAAACAGGGACTCGCTCCTGTAACACGTCACAAGACGGAAAGTCGCGTTGAAGCGCCTTAACTGAGGTGTGGTTCGCGGTTGGAAAGACAGAGCGGACGTCAAAGAGTGGATCAGTCAGTCTGCGAACGAGTGCGCGACGGATTGTAGATCCCACGTGTATAAGCGCTCCCTCCAGTAACCCCCGGCCTTGGTGTATCTGCTCAAGACTGGGGAGATCATGGTCCAGGATTGTGGAGATGATACGAGTGACGGACGGTTGATGTACTCGTTGGACAGTTCCAAGGGCCGAATCATAGTCTTTTCCTACCTGCACCTCCGCGTGAAATCTGCGGGCAAGCTCGATAAGGGCCGGTCCGGGATGAGTGGTGAGCAGGGCAAGTGTTCCAAGTGCCGCTGTGATGAACGCCGGCGGCGGATAGCCAAAGATATATTGTAGAGTTCTTTCAGCTACCCGATAGGGGAAGACGGGCGGAGGATCGAATGATGCGGTGGCAATCGTCTGGCGCACTTGCTCCTCGGCCAAAAACGCGACTGACTCCTCAATGGAGCGGGCGCCCAGATGTAGCCGCTCCGGAGCTCTGCTCCCGTTGGGCCAGGTGCACTCTACGTCAAGAGTCACGATGGGATTAGGAACTTTTTGAGTCGCATATGCGCGCGTGGTATGTAAGAGACTAATCCCGACTACTTGAAAGTCGACGTCCCAATCTCTCCCGATGGCGTCGGTTGGGGCGTCCTCACCATCAAGGTCATTGTGAAGGTCGAGCAGAGTTCTGATGTTGGTGCGCTCCTGTGGAGTGAGGGCACCCGCTCCCACGCTTGTTCCGTCGGCGTTGCGAAGAAGCGTCTTCGAGAATGGCGGCAAGAGGTGCTGCGTGAACGCGAACGATTTGAATCCGGACACAGTGGTGACGTTTTGAAGGTAGTGCCAGTATTCGTGAAAGAAGATATGGAACAAGCGCGGGTCTGCTACTGGGTTGTCGTCCGGACCGGTGATGAAGGGAGTATCCGCATCGAGTGTCAGCAAGAAATGGTTGGGCATGTAAGCGCCAGCGGCGGTCTGGAGATGTCTTTCGATGAGAGTTCGGAGCGACATGTAGCCCTCGGTGTCTTATCGATTCCTGCTGGAAGTTGTGTCATATGTGCCTAACATTTAGTTCACCTGCTTTGCTGTGACGAAACGAAGTGTAGGCTTGGCGTAAAAATTGCGTATGCAGTTTTTATGACAAAAGCAATGTCAGGTGGAACTTGTTGTTATGCCCCTTATTTTACTTTTTCATACATTTTAGAATAATACATGAAAGGCTCTTTCCAAGATTCATAAAATCTAAGAAGGACGGCTAAAGAAGGCAATCCATTTTTTGTTAAATTTTTTGATGAAGTAGGCATTGGTTTCCCTGATTTTATGAAATCGATTATTAGTTGGTCAACTTCCTGTTTTGTAAATTTACCTTTCTTAGTATTTAAAATATTAATATCATATCGAGTACAAAACTTTTCAAAATATTCAAATCTTTTTAATATAGTACTTTCACTATACGGAAATGATTTAAAGAAAATAGACCTGCTTTTTATAATTCTATCTTTACCTTTGAAGTATTTATCTACGGCACATGAAATATCTTCAATAGTAACGAATTCATTTCTTGAAGTTATTTCAGCTCCAATGATTTTTTGATATTCGGCTAAAGACTTAAATAAACGAGATATAACATTAGAAGTCGGTAAGTCATTCTTTGAGCATAAATCCTTTTGCGTTATTTTTCCATTTTTTTGGATAAATATTTCTCCAGCGTTTATTGCAAGTTCTTTAGTCCAATTAATCCTAGTTCTTTTCAATCCAAAAAATTCTTTAACCTCTGAAAAACTTTTTAACTCAGGATAATGTACCAAAACACAAGGTAATGATGGTAAACGATTCTGTTTGGTCAAATCCTTCTGAAAGAAATTTCCTTGTTCTGATATATATTTTTCTAATGCAGATCGAATCGAATCTCTATCCCATTTAGGCAAACCTACTTCCAACCCAAATTTTTCTTTTAATTCAGTTAAACCACCATAAAATTTAAGAACATACGAAAAAGAAGGAAGATGATTTCTGTCTCTAAAAAAATCTACTTTTTTTAGAGTACCTCTTTGTGAAATAAATATTTTAATGATTTTATCAAAATCTTCTTTTGTTAATTCTTTTTCATTTAACGCAGCATCTTTTTCAACTAAATCATCTATATTATTTATTGGTTCACCTTGAAGAAATTTTTTAGCTTTTCCCTCTAAAATAAAATCATGGACTTCCTTGTCATTCTTTTTTAAATTACATTCTGCACAGAGAATTTGGCAATTCGATAATACAGATTTTCCACCTTTTGAATAAGGAACGATATGATCAAAATGGCAATTTATTTTAGTCGTAATTTCTTTTTTGCATATTTCGCATCTTAATTGTCCGTTATTCTTCTCTAGATTTTCTACAATTACTTTATACTGTATTGCATCTGAAAAAATTCTGTCATTCATATTTTATCCCATCTTTCTCAATCTGCGTAATCTCAGTTCCTCCCTTTCCCTTAATCTGTGAAATCTGTGGACTCCCAGAGGTGCCGAGGTCGGGGGCTACTGAATTCTGAATACTGTATTCTGAATTCTTCCCCCAACCAGAGCAATCAGGTGCAAAAATCCCCAGGGGCCGAGGTCGGGGGCTACTGACTACTGAAATCTGTATTCTGAATTCTTCCCCCGAACCCCGAACCCTGAACCCTAGAGTGGTCCTGCTGTGGGCTCTTCCTCTATGCCCCATGCCCTCTGCTCCATGCTCCTCTCCTGAACCCTGCATACTTTCCTCAATCAGAGTTAATCAGAGTCATCAGGTGCAACATCTCCAGGGGCCGAGGTCGGGGGCATCCCTCCTGAACCCCGAACCCTGAACCCTAGCGTGGTCCTGCGGTGGGCTCTGTCTTTCTCTATGCCCTATGCTCTCTGCTCCATGCTCTCCCCGCCCCTCACCACCCCTCGTAGATGTAGCGCTCGTAATGCTTGATCAGGGTTTCTTTCTCGGAGAGCAGGTACTTGACCACGTCTCCGATGGAGATGATCCCGACAACCTTGTTGTCCGCAACCACGGGGAGGTGCCGGATCCTTTTTTCGGTCATGAGGTGCATGCAGGCTTCCACGGTCTGTTCCGGGGTGACGGTGATGGGGTGGGGCGTCATGATGTCCTTGATCATGTATTCCCCGGCGGCGCGGTTCTCCAGAACCAGCTTGCGGATGAAGTCACGTTCGGAAACGATCCCCACCAGGTCGGCGTCCTCCACGACCAAGATGGTCCCGATCCCCTTGGCGGCCATCAGTTTCATGGCGTCGAGGGCCAGGGTTTCGGGAGAGGCGGAAAAAACCTGATCCCCCTTCGCTTCCAGGAGCTTGCTGATACTGATGCTCATCGCCACCTCCTCGCGGTTGGCACCGGTTTCGAAATGAAAGTACGTGTATTTACCGCCCGCCGGCGCTCGGCTCTCGATCCTTCATACCCGGCTGCGCTCCCGGTAGCGGGTGTGCAGCAGCCGGTGGGAGATCTCTCCCAGCGGGCGCCCCAGGTACTCCTCGTAGATTTCGACGATTTCGGGGTTCTGGTGCGACATCCTTAATTCTTTGCCTTCGTCTTCCTGGAAAATCGCGGCCATGCGGGCCGCCCGGACCCGATCGGTGGTAATCCGGGGTTGGCCGCCGCCGCCGATACACCCCCCCGGACAGGCCATGACCTCCACGAAATGATAGCCGCCCCGGCCGGCGAGAACCGCTTCCGCCAGCCGCCGGGCGTTGCCCAGGCCGTGGGCGACCGCGACCTTGAGCTCGACCCCCTCCAGAAAAGACCACTCCGGCAGGCAGCCGGAAAGGGGGACGACCGCTTCCTTGACCCCCTCCAGCCCCTCGACGGCGTCGACGTGGAGGTTGCGCCCGGGAAGCGACCGGCCGGTCACCAGGGCGTAGGCGGTCCGCAAAGCCGCCTCCATCACTCCGCCGGTGTTGGCGAAGATATCGGCCGCCCCGGAGGAAAGCCCCAGCGGAGAGTCGGCGGCGCTTTCGGGGAGGGAGGCGAAGTCGATCCCGGCCTGGTTCATCATCCTGCCCAACTCGCGGGTGGTGAGGACGTAATCCACGTCCTGGAACCCGGACCCGCGCATCTCGGGACGGCGGCACTCGAATTTCTTGGCGGTGCAGGGCATCACCGAAACCACCGTGATCTTGTCGGGGTCGATGCCCGCCCGGCCGGCGTAGTAGGTCTTGGCCACCGCTCCCAGCATCTGCTGCGGGCTCTTGCAGGAAGAGAGGTTGGGGAGCAGTTCCGGGAAGGAATATTCCGCGAACTTGATCCAGCCCGGGCAGCAGCTGGTGAACTGGGGGAGGGGGGCGGCCTCGCCGTCGCGCAGGGCCCGGCTCAGGCGCTCCAGAAATTCGCTCCCCTCCTCCATGATGGTCAGGTCGGCCGAAAAATTGGTGTCGAAGACCGCGTCGAACCCCAGCCGCCGCAGGCCGGTGACCATCTTGCCGGTGACGCGGGTTCCCGGGGGATACCCGAAACACTCGCCCAGGGCGGCGCGGATGGCCGGGGCGGTCTGGACGACCACGAACCGGTCGGGGTCGTCCAGCGCTTCCCATACGGGGGCGATCTCCTCCTTGCCGGTTATCGCCCCCACCGGGCAGACCGCCGCGCACTGTCCGCACTGGACGCAGGCGACTTCGTCCAGGTCGGACCGGAAGGCGGGCCCGATGACGGTCGAAAACCCCCGTCCCTGGGGAAAGAGCGCCCCCACGGTCTGCACTTCGTTGCAGACGGTGACGCAGCGCCGACAGGAGATGCATTTGCCCGAATCCCTTACCAGCGCCGCGGTCGAGGAATCCATGAAACGGGGGCGGCGTTCGCCGAGGTAGCGCACTTCCCGGATCCCCAGGGTCCGGGCCAGCGATTCCAGCTCGCAATTCCCGCTGCGTTCGCAGGTGCGGCAGTCGCCCTCGTGTTCCGACAGAAGCAGCTCCACCACGGTCCGGCGGGCGTCGCGCACCCGCTGGTTGTTGGTGCGGACGACCATCCCGTCGGCCGCGGGCATTACGCAGGAAGCCATCAGGTCCCGGTGCCCCTCGATCTCGACCAGGCAGACCCGGCAGGCCCCGATGCCCTGGACCTTTTCCAGGTAACAGAGGGTCGGAATTTTGATCCCTGCGGCCCGGGCCGCTTCCAAGACCGAGGTCCCTTCGGGAACCTCGACCGGAATCGAATCGATCTCCAATTTCAGCATATCCGCAACTCCGCCCGGATCGGGCGCCCGATCGGGATGCCGTCGTTCACCGGTTTTTCCTCATGTCATGCCTTGTAATCGCAGCGCAGGCAGCGCTTGGCCTGCCTGACCGCGGTTTGTTCGTCCCAGGGCAGCTCGACTTCGTCGAAATTATTCCTCCGTCTCTCGATCGAGATCAGGGGCAGATTTTCCCGGGGATCGGAGGTCGGGTCCTGGTCGGGATAGACCGGGACCGGAACCTCCCTGTCGTCCCGCCAGAAAGCGTGGTCCTCCCCGGTCAGGGCGCGGTCGATGGCCGCCGCGGCGCGTTCGCCCGAAGCCACCGCTTCGATGACCGACGAAGGCCCGCTGACCGCGTCGCCGCCGGCGAAAAGCCAGGGGACCGACGTCCTCCCCGAACTCGGCTCCACGGCCAGGTACCCGCGTTCGTCCCGGTCCGGGGAGACGCTCCCCAGCACCTCGGGGGGCGACGGGTTCTGGCCGATGGCGGCGATGACCTGGTCGCAGGGGATGACGAAATCTTCGGCATCTCCGGCCTCGGGTCGGCGGCGCCCCGAGGGATCGAAATCCCCCAGCCGCATGCGCCGGCATTTGAGACCCGTCACGCTCCCGCCGTCGCCGACGATTTCGACGGGGGCGGTGAGCATCCTCAGCACGATTCCCTCGTGTTCGGCTTCTTCGATCTCCTCGGCATAGGCGGGCATTTCCTCGCGGGTCCGCCGGTAGACGATGGTGACGCTCTCGGCGCCCAACCGGAGAGCGGTCCGGGCGGCGTCGACGGCGGCGTTGCCGCCGCCGCAGACGACGACGTTCCGCCCGACCGGGACCGATCCCCGGATATTGTACTCGCGCAGAAAGCCCAGGGCCTCGGTGACGCCCCGGTTCTCCTCGCCGGGAATGTTCAGCCGTTTGCCTTCGGGGGCGCCCAGGGCTATGAAGACGGCCTCGGCTCCCTCCCGCCGGAGCCCCTCCAGGGTGACGTGCCGCCCCAGCTCGACTCCGGTTTCGATGCGCACGCCGATCCGCTCCAGCATCCGGATCTCGCGGGCGAGGATTTCCCGGGGAAGGCGGTAGGCGGGGATGGCCTGGACCATCATGCCCCCGGGGCGGAACTGGGCTTCCAGAACGCGGGGGCGGTACCCCAGGCGCGCCAGGAAATAAGCGCAGCTGAGCCCGGCCGGCCCCGCCCCGACCACCACCACCCGGCGGGCGGCGTTGGCGTCGCTGCTGCGGACCTCGGGGACCTGGACGGTGACTTCCTGGTCGACCATGAACCGTTTGACGGACCGGATGGAGACGGCCCCGTCGAGCGTCGCCCGACGGCAATGGTCCTCGCAGGTGTGGAAACAAACCCGGGCGCAGGCGGCGGCGAAGGGGTTACGCTCCCGGTGCAGGCGCAGGGCTTCGGCGTAGCGTTTTTCTCCGGTCAGCGCCACGAAACCGGGAACGTCCACCGAAGCGGGGCAGGCGCTCTGGCAAGGCGCCCGGACCAGGGAAGGGCAGACGCCCGCCGGACAGCGGCGATACCGGATATGGTCCACGTACTCGTCCCGAAAGTGGCGGAGGGTGGAAAGCACCGGGTTGGCGGCGGTCTTCCCCAGCCCACAGAGGGCGGTTTTCTTGATCTCGTTCCCCAGCTCGACCAGGCGCTCGATGTCTTCCTCCTCCCCGTTGCCGGCGCAGATCCGTTCCAGGATTTCGAGCAACCGCTTGGTCCCGACCCGGCAGGGCGTGCATTTCCCGCACGATTCCTCCTGCACGAATTCCAGGAAGTAGCGGGCGACGTCGACCATGCAGGTTTCGTCGTCCATCACGATCAAGCCGCCCGAGCCCATGATCGCGCCCAGCTCGGTGAGGGATTCGTAGTCCAGGGAGACGCCCAGGTGCCGCCGGGGGATGCAGCCCCCCGACGGCCCCCCGATCTGGGCCGCCTTGAACGGCCTTCCCCCGGGGACGCCTCCGCCGATGTCGTAAATCAATTCCCCCAGTTGAATCCCGATCGGGACCTCCACCAGCCCGGCGGTCTTGACGGCGCCGGCCAGGGCGAAGACCTTGGTGCCCTTGCTCTTTCCCGCCCCCAGGGAAGCGTACCAGGCCGCCCCCTTGAGGACGATGGGGGGGATATTGGCGAAGGTCTCGACGTTGTTGAGCAGGGTGGGGAGGCCCCAGAGCCCTTGGTTGGCCGGAAACGGCGGACGGGGCCGAGGCTCCCCCCGGTTCCCTTCGATCGACGTCATCAAGGCTGTTTCCTCGCCGCAGACGAAGGCCCCCGAGCCGCGGCGGATTTCGATATCGAAATCGAAGCCCGACCCGAGGATGTCCCTGCCCAAGAGCCCCCGTTCCCGGGCCTGCCGGATCGCTCCCCCCAAGCGCTCGATGGCCAGGGGATACTCGGCCCGGCAGTAGACGTAGCCGTTGGAAGCCCCGATGGCGTGAGCGGCCACGGCCATGCCTTCGATCACGCTGTGAGGATCGCCTTCGAGGACGCTCCGGTCCATGAAGGCCCCGGGGTCGCCCTCGTCGGCGTTGCAGACGACGTTCTTGGGGCTCCCCTTCGCCCCCCGGGTCAGACGCCACTTCATCCCGGTGGGGAAACCTCCCCCGCCGCGGCCCCTCAGCCCCGATTCGAGAACGGTGTCGATGACCGCGTCGGGCGCATTCTCTTCCAGCACCCGGGCCAGGGCTTCGTAGCCGTCCAAGGCTATGTAGTCGTCGATCTCGGTGGGGTCGACGACCCCGCAGTTGCGCAGAACGATTTTCTTCTGCTTGCCGAAATAGTCGTCCCGGGATTTTCCGCCGGGCCGACCTTCCCCGGAGTCGCGGGGCAGGAGCCGCCGGACGGGACGGCCGTTCAGCAGATGCTCGCGCACGATTTCGGCCGCGTCATCGGCACCCAGGCCGCGGTAAAAAACCCCGCCGGGCATCACCCGGGCCACGGGGCCTTCGGCGCAGGGCCCCATGCACCCGGTGCGCACCACACGGTAGCGGCCGTCGAGACCGGTTTCCTTCAGCGTCGTTTCGAAGGCCCGGCAGACGTCCTCCGCTCCCGAGGCCAGGCACCCCCCCCCGGTACAGACCAGGACCTGACCGCCCTCGCCGTCGTCTTCGGCCCCGCCCAGGCGCGGGAGCAGGGCGGGGCGCAGGCGCTCGCGCAGGTCCGCCAGTTGCCCGCGGTCGGCAATGCGCCCGCTCATTCCTTCCCCTCCGCCTGGCGGCGATAGGAAGCGATCAGCTCGCGGACCTTGCTTTCCTTCACCCGTTGATGAATGTCGTCGTTGACCGTGATGACCGGCGCCAGGCCGCACGCGCCGAAACACCGCGCCACTTCCAGGGAAAAGAGCCGGTCCTCGGTGGTGCCCCCCACTTCGATCCCCAATTCCTTGCTCAGGGCCGCCAGAACCCGTTTTCCCCCCCGCACGTAACAGGCGGTCCCCAGGCAGACCCTGATCAGGAACCTGCCCCGGGGGCGGGTGGAGAAGAACGAATAAAAACTGACCACGCCCGCGACTTCCGAATAGGGCTTGTCCATCCCCAGACTGATCCGCTTCAAGACCGCTTCGGGCAGGTAACCGAACATCCCCTGGGCGATCTGGAGAACCGGGATCAGGCCCCCGGGCCGTTCCCGATAGTCGCGGACCAGCTCGTCCAGGCGGGAGAGCAGGGCCGGATCGGTTTCGGACGGGGCGCAGGCGCAGCCCACTTTCGTCTCAGCCATAAACGGATGCTCCTTTCCGGCTTCGGTTCGGCCCGTTCGCCTCTTCACGGCCGCGGGGCGGCGCAAAAATGATACCGGTACCGGCGAGCCGACGCCAGGAATTTCCATGGCCCGCGCCCTCGCAGGCGGGGAATTTTGTCTGGACAGTCGCCCGGGCCTGCGGTAATTGTATGCGGTTACACCGGAAGGGGAAAAACCATGGCTGCCGCCGGAAAAAAGACAGGCCTGAGATCGGACGCGGTCAAGCGCGGGCTGGAACGGGCGCCCCACCGCGCCCTGATGTACGCGACCGGGGTCGATCCGTCGGATTTGAAGAAACCCTTCGTCGGGCTGGTTTCCTCCTTTACCGACCTCATCCCCGGGCACGTCGCCATGCGGCCCCTGGAACGAGCGATCGAAAACGGCGTCTACGCGGCCGGCGGCCGGCCTTTTCTCTTCTCGGTTCCGGGCATCTGCGACGGTATCGCCATGGGCCACCCGGGCATGTACTGTTCGCTTCCCTCCCGGGAACTGATCGCGGACATGATCGAAATGGTTACCCTGGGCCACGCCCTCGACGGGCTGGTCCTGCTCACCAACTGCGATAAGATCACTCCGGGGATGATCATGGCCGCCGCGAGGCTGAACATACCGGCCATCGTCGTCACCGCCGGCCCGATGCTGGCCGGGCACCTGGGCGACGAACGCCTTTCCATGGTCCGCGCCACCTTCGAGGCCATCGGCCGGGCCCAGGCCGGAAAGATGACCGAAAAAGAAGTCGCCGCTTATGAAATCCAGGCCTGTCCCGGCGCGGGCTCGTGCCAGGGGATGTATACCGCCAACACCATGGCTTGCGTCACCGAGGCCATGGGCATGAGCCTCCCCGGGTGCGCCACCGCTCCCGCCGTGGGCGCGGCCAAGCAGCGGATCGCGTATCTGAGCGGCCAGAAAATCGTCGAACTGATAGCCAAGGATATCCGGCCCCGCTCCATCATGACCCGTACGGCCCTGGAGAACGGGATCGCGGTCGACATGGCCCTGGGGGGATCCACCAACACGGTTTTGCACATCACCGCCATCGCCCACGAGCTGGGGATCGAGCTGCCCCTGGAAACCTTCGACCGGATCAGCCGGCGCACGCCGCATATCGCCGATATGCGTCCGGGCGGCGAATGGATGATGGAAGATCTCGACCGCGCGGGCGGCATCGCCGCGGTCATGAAAACCCTGGGCCGCCGGATCCGGAACAACCCCACCGTCTCCGGCCTGGCCACCGCCGCCATCGCTTCCCGCGCCCGGGTCGTCGATCCCGAGATCATCCGGCCGGCCGGGCGGGAACACCGGAAAGAGGGGGGTATCGCCGTCCTCCGGGGCAACCTCGCCCCCGACGGAGCGGTCATCAAGCAGAGCGCGGTCGCGCCCGAAGCCATGACCATCACCGGAAAAGCGGTCGTTTTCGATTCCGAGGAAGCCGGGATGAAAGCCTTGATGAAAGGGGCGATCAAGCCCGGGTCGGTCGTCGTCATCCGCTACGAAGGTCCCCGGGGCGGCCCGGGAATGCGGGAGATGCTTTCCCTCACCTCCGCCATCGTCGGCATGGGGATGGGAACTTCGGTCGGGCTGATCACCGACGGGCGCTTCTCGGGGGGGACCAAGGGCCCCTGCGTCGGCCATGTCTCTCCCGAAGCGGCGGCCGGAGGGCCGATCGCCCTGGTCCGCAACGGCGACCTGATCACTCTGGATATTCCCAACCGAGCCCTTACCGTCCATCTGACCCGGAAAGAACTCGCCAAAAGGAGATCTCTGTGGCGGGCGCCGGCCAAAAAACTGGCCGGGTTTCTTGCCCGTTACGCAGGCCTTGTGAGTTCGGCCGATCGCGGGGCGGTTTTGGGACGATCCTGACCTTTTCCCGCCGCCGCACCGCCCGTCACGGGCGTTCCCCGGGATTGACTCGGATCGCAATCATGTACGGTTTGAAAGCGCAAGCGAAGGAGCTCGAATAATGAAAGGGGCGAAACTCCTGGTTGACTGCCTGGAAAAAGAAGGCGTCGAGGTTATCTTCGGTTACCCCGGAGGAGCCGTTATCGACATCTTCGACGAACTGTGGAAAAGCAAGAAGATCAAGTTCATCCTCACCCGCCACGAGCAGGGAGCGGCGCACGCCGCCGACGGCTATGCCCGCTCCACCGGTAAACCCGGTGTCTGCATAGCCACCTCCGGCCCGGGCGCCACCAACCTGGTCACCGGCATCGCGACCGCCTACATGGACTCGATCCCGATGGTCGCCTTCACCGGCCAGGTCTCTTCGAACATGATCGGCAACGACGCTTTTCAGGAAGCCGACATCGTCGGGATCACCAGGCCGATCACCAAGCACAATTACCTGGTCACCAACGTCCACGATCTTCCGGGGATCATCAAGGAAGCGTTTTTCCTGGCCTCCTCCGGGCGCCCGGGGCCGATCTTGGTCGATCTGCCCAAAGACATCCAGAAGGCCGAGACCAAGAACCGCTATCCCAAGACCATCGAGGTCCGCGGCTACAAGCCGGTCTACGAAGGGCATCCTCGGCAGATCAAGAAGCTGGCCGAAGCCATCGCCCGCGCCTCCCGGCCGATCATCTACGCCGGGGGCGGAGTCATCGCTTCCGGGGCATCGGAAGAGTTGCGGACCCTGGTCAAAAAAACCGGGATCCCCGTCACCACCACCCTGATGGCGATGGGGGTTTTCCCGGCCGACGACCCGCTCTCCCTGGGGATGCTGGGCATGCACGGGACCAAGTACGCCAACTACGCCATTCTCGAGGCCGATCTTCTGATCGCCATCGGAGCCAGATTCGACGACCGGATCACCGGGAAACTCGACGAGTTCGCGACCGAAGCCGAAGTCGCTCATATCGATATCGATCCGACGTCGGTCAGCAAGAACATCAAGGTCGATATCCCCGTCGTCGGGGACGCCAAATCGGTTTTAAAGGAGCTGAACAAGATCGTCCGCCGTCCCTCGATAGGGCCCTGGCAGCAGCAGATCGCGGCCTGGAAAAAGGAATTTCCGCTCAGCTACCAGCAGGACGGGCGTCTCCGCCCTCAGTACATCATCGAGCAGATCGATAAGCTGACCGGGGGCGAAGCCATCATCTCCACCGAGGTCGGCCAGAACCAGATGTGGGCGGCACAGTTCTACGGCTACCTTCATCCCCGGACGTTCCTCTCCTCCGGAGGCCTGGGGACCATGGGTTACGGTTTCCCCGCGGCCATCGGAGCCCAGCTGGGGAATCCGGATAAGCTGGTCTTCGACATCGCCGGGGACGGGAGCATCCAGATGAACATCCAGGAACTGGCCACCGCCGTCCACAACTGCCTCCCCATCAAGATCATCATCCTCAATAACGGGTATCTGGGGATGGTCCGGCAGTGGCAGGAGCTGTTCTACGAAAAGCGTTACTGCGGTACCGTCCTCGACGGCAACCCCGATTTCGTCAAGCTGGCGGAAGCCTTCGGGGCCGTCGGGATGCGGGTCACGGAGAAAAAAGACGTCGTCGGAGCCCTGAAGAAGGCGATCAAAACTCCGGGCCCGGTCATGATCGATTTTCGGATCGAACCCGAAGAAAACGTTTTCCCCATGGTTCCGGCCGGAGCCAGCCTTCGGCAGATGATCAACGGAATGGCCTGAACCGGGCGCGGCCCAGGAGCATAACGACATGAAAGAAAGTAAATCCACCAGGCATATCATCTCGGTCATGGTCGAGAACAAGTTCGGCGTCCTGGCCCGGGTTGCGGGCCTCTTCAGCGGGAGGGGGTTCAATATCGCCAGTCTCGCCGTCGGGGAAACCGGGGACGCCTCCGTTTCCCAAATGACCATCGTCGTCGACGACCTGGGAAATCCCCAGATCATGGAACAGGTCGAAAAGCAGCTCAACAAACTGGTCGACGTCATCAAAATCAAGGACATGACGAGCGAGGATTGCGTCGGGAGGGAGCTGGTTCTGGTCAGGGTCAAGACCACGGCCGCCACGCGCGCCGAAATTTTGGAGATCGGCGGAGTTTTCAAAGCCCGGATCCCCGATATATCGCGGGACTCGGTCGTTTTCGAGCTGACCGGAAGCGAGGGTAAGGTCGGGGCTTTTCTCAACCTCATGTCCGCCTACGGCGTCCGCGAGCTGGTCCGGACCGGGCAGATCGCCATCGCCCGATAACGCTTGCCCCGGGGGGGCCGATCGGAGATACTTAATAGTTTTTGGAACCGAAAATCGGAGGAAGCGAAGATGACCCAGGTCCTGTACGACAGCGACGCCCGGATGGAGGTCCTGACCGGGAAAAAAGTGGCCGTGATCGGCTACGGAAGCCAAGGCCACGCCCAAGCCCTGAACCTGCGCGACAGCGGAGTGGAGGTCATCGTCTCGGAACTTCCCGGCACTCCCAACCACGACCTGGCCGTCGAACACGGATTTCAACCCATCCCCGCGGCCCGGGCCGCCGAGGAAGCCGATCTCATCCATATCCTTCTCCCCGACGAGGTCCAATCCCGGGTGTACCGGGAGAGCATCGCGCCCGCGCTGAAAAAAGGGAAGGCGATATCCTTCTCCCACGGCTTCAATATCCACTTCAGCCAGATCGTGCCGCCCCGCGACGTCGACGTCTACATGGTCGCCCCCAAAGGCCCGGGCCACCTGGTCCGGGAGACCTTCGAAAGCGGCAGCGGGGTCCCCTGCCTGATCGCCGTCTACCAGGACGCCAGCGGGAAGGCCCGGGAGTTGGCTCTGGCACACGCCTGCGGGATCGGCGGGGGGAGGGCGGGGATACTGGAAACGACCTTCGCCGAAGAAACCGAAACGGACCTGTTCGGAGAGCAGGTGGTGTTGTGCGGGGGATTGACGGAGCTGGTCCGGGCCGGCTTCGAAACCCTGGTCGACGCCGGATACCAGCCCGAAATCGCCTACTTCGAATGCCTGCACGAACTGAAGCTCATCACCGATCTCATGAACAAGGCCGGCATCGCGGGCATGCGCTACTCCATCAGCAACACCGCCGAGTACGGGGACCTGACCCGGGGACCGCGGATCATAACCGCCGAGACCCGCAAGGAGATGGAGCGGATCCTGGGTGAAATCCGCAACGGCGACTTCGCCCGGGAATGGATTCTGGAGAATCAGGCCGGCTGTCCGGCCTTCAAGGCCATGGCCCGGCGTCAGGCGGCTCATCTGATCGAAGAGGTGGGAGCCAAGCTCAGGAGCATGATGAGTTGGCTGAAATAGAACCCATCATCGCGGAGCGTTTGCCCCGCTCCGACCAGAAAAACATCCTGGTCGTCGAAGACGAGGACCTGTTGCGGCAGGTCCTGCGTCGCTATCTGGGCCTGTTGGGTTACCGGGCCCGATCGGCTTCGACCGCCGCCGAGGCCCTGGGCCTGGCGGCGGAGTCCCTCCCCGATGCCGCCCTGATCGACTGCCATCTCCCCGACGGCACCGGCCTGGAACTCTTCCGTCGCTTGACCGACCGGCACGGCCAGTTGCCCGCCATTCTCATGTCGGCTTACGACCTGTCCCGCGCCGAAGCCCGCGAGGCGCTGGAGACGGGGGTGACGGGCTTCATCCGCAAACCCTTCGGATACCCGGAGCTGCGGCGCACCCTCAAAATCCTCTTCCGCAAGGGAAAAGGACGGATGGGCCTGCGCAAACCCGGGTTCTACACCAAGACCGGGGGCGTCAACACCAGCCCCCGGTACCTTTCGCGGACGGTGTTCCGGAAGATATTCCGCAACGGGCTGGACATGGGCGGTCACGTCCATTTTCACGTGCGGGGGCACGAGGACCACCTGATCCTGCTCTGCGGCCGGCACGCCATGGGAAAAGTGATCGTGAAATCGCCCAAATGCGGAAAAGGAGAATGCATCCGCTGGGACCGATCTTCCTTCGCCGACTGCAACCCCGAAAGCGCCATCAGGGATTTCAGCGACGCCATCGAGCTGGTCAGGGTGGACGCGGCCGACTACGAGATGTCCTGGCCGACCCTGGCCGATTTTCTCTGCTGGCTCGAACTTACCTACTGAACCCGGGGGGGAAAAGCCTGGCGCCGCCCGCCTTCCGCGGACGATAATGTCTTATACGGGGATCGGCGTCCGCGATAAGGAGAAGCGACATGACAGCTCGAAGCCAGAACAACCGGGTCATTATTTTCGATACCACCCTGCGCGACGGCGAACAGTCGCCGGGAGCGAGCCTGACCATCCGGGAGAAGCTCAGGATCGCCCGGCAACTGGTCAAGCTGGGGGTGGACGTGATCGAGGCCGGGTTCCCGATCGCCTCGGAAGGCGATTTCGAAGCCGTGAAATCGGTGGCCGGGGAGATCAAGGGCACGACCGTGGCCGCTCTGGCCCGGTCCCTGAAAAAAGACATCGACCGCGCCGCCCAGGCGCTGGAGAAGGCGGAAAACCCCAGGATCCATGTTTTCCTGGCCACGTCCAAAATCCACCGCGAGTTCAAGCTGCGTAAAGCCAAAGACGAGATCATCCGCCAGGGGGCGGCGGCGGTCAAGATGGCCCGCGCCTATTGCTCCGACGTCGAGTTTTCCCCGGAAGACGCTTCCCGAACGGAACCGGAATTTCTGGCTCAGGTCGTCGAAGCCGTCATCGGCGCCGGGGCCGGCACCGTCAATATCCCCGACACCGTGGGGTATTCCACCCCCTCGGAGTTCGGGGACCTGATCGCGTATCTCTACGGAAAAGTGGCCGGCATCGAACGGGCCGTGATCAGCGTCCACTGCCACAACGACCTGGGGCTGGGCGTGGCCAATTCCCTGGCCGCCCTGGAAAACGGCGCCCGGCAGGTCGAATGCACCATCAACGGCCTGGGCGAGCGCGCGGGAAACGCTTCCCTGGAGGAATTGGTCATGGCCCTCAAGGTACGGCGGGACATCTGGGGGCTGACCACCGGCATCCGTTCCCGGCAGATATACAAGACCAGCCGGCTGGTGAGCCATCTCACCGGCCTGGCGGTCCAGCGCAACAAGGCCGTCGTCGGCGAAAACGCGTTCGCTCACGAGTCGGGGATTCATCAGGACGGCGTGTTGAAGGAACGTTCCACCTACGAGATCATGTCCCCCGAAGACGTCGGGGTGCCGACCAGCACCCTGGTGCTGGGCAAACATTCGGGGCGGCACGCCTTTCGCGATCGGATGAAAGCCCTGGGCTACCGCATGAGCGAAGACGAGCTGGAGAACGCCTTCACTTCCTTCAAGGCGTTGGCCGATAAGAAGAAAAACGTCTACGACGAGGACCTGGAGGCGTTGATCGACGATATTCTCACCACCGGCCCGCGCATTTTCGCCCTGGAATATCTGAACGTCACCAGCGGCAACCGGACGGTGCCCACCGCCACCGTGCGCCTGAAGAAGGGCGCGGAGACGTTTCAGGACGCGGCCTGCGGCGACGGGCCGGTCGACGCGGCCTGCCGGGCCATCGACCGGATCACCGGGATCAAGGGGGAGATGAGCGACTACGAGCTGCGGGCCCTGAGCCAGGGGAAAGACGCCGTGGGCGAGGTATCGATGATCGTGCGCAGCGGGCGGGAGACCGTATCCGGACGGGCCTCGAGCACCGACGTGATCGAAGCCAGCGTCCGCGCCTACCTCAACGCCGTCAACAAGCTGGCCGCCTCCCGGAAGAAAGCGGCCCCGAAGCGGCGGGGCCCGCGCCGGAGCGCTTAAGCATGGCGATCGTAATCGCCCTGATCGTGCTCCTGGCGGGGTTGGCGGCGGGGAGCTTCCTCAACGTCTGCATCCACCGGATTCCGGCCGGCGAATCCGTGGTCGCTCCCCGCTCCCACTGCCCGGCCTGCTCGGCGAAGATCGCCTGGTTCGACAACATTCCCATGCTCAGCTACCTGATTCTCAAGGGGAGGTGCCGATCCTGCGGGGAGCCGATTCCGCTCCGATATCCCCTGGTCGAGGTGGCGACCGCGGGGCTCTTCGCCTGGAGCTATCTCTATCTGCTCTTTCACGGCGTTCCCCTGAGGTACCTCCCGCTCGTGCTCCCGTTCTACTGGTGGTTCGCCGCTTCGCTTTTGGCCCTCAGCGTCATCGACATCGGGCACCAGATCATTCCCGACCGCATCACCCTGCCCCTGGGCCTGGTCGGCTTGGGCTTCGTCCTTTTCCTGGCCTGGCTGGGGAGCGAGCCCTTGCCCGACGTCATCCTCCGGTCCCTGTTGGGGGCGGCGGCCGGGGGTGGAGTCCTCTGGCTGCTGGGGACCCTGGGCAAGGCGTTGCTCAGGAAAGAAGCCATGGGGATGGGGGATGTCAAGCTGATGGCGGCGGCCGGGATCTGGCTGGGCTGGGAGATGGCGCTTTTCTCCATCTTCCTGGGGGCCGTGGCCGCCGCCGTCGCCGGCCTGGTCCTGATCGCCCTCGGGCGCCGGGGCCGACAGGACCGGCTTCCCTTCGGTCCCTTTCTTTCCATCGGATGCTGGCTCGGCCTTCTCTACGGTTGGCGCCTGGTCCGTTGGTACCTCTCGCTGTACGGTTTCTAAGTCCGAACGCGCCGCCGGCCGAGGCCGGCGGCGGCGGTGGGGGTGAATATGGCGGACAAACCTCGACGCGGAATCGTCTTCGGAATCGCCGCGGCGGGTTTCATCCCCACCGCGGTTCAGGTCATGCTCCTGCGGGACCTGACGGCTTTGGCCTCCGGCAACGAACTGGCCCTGGGACTGGCCCTGGGTTCCTGGCTGGCCTGGGGAGCCGCCGGCAGCCTGCTGGCCTCCCGATTCCGCCCGACCCCGGCCGGGCTGGCGCGGTTTCTTCTTCTGGGCGCGGCGCTCGCTCCCGGGACCATGATCGCGGTCAGAAGCGCGCCCCTGCTCCTGGGGCTGGTTCCCGGGGAAGTCATCGGATTCTCCGGTTTGCTTCCGCTCTACCTGTTGCTGCTCGGCCCCTTCTGCGTCTTCAACGGCGCCGTCTTCGCTCTGGCCTGCCGGGCATCGGGCGCCGGCCGGGACGCGGGATTATTCTACCTGGGCGAGGCCCTGGGCGCGGCGGCGGGCGCGGTTCTGGCCGCACTGCTTCTGGGAAAGGCCCTTACCCCTCTTCAACTCGCTTTTGGGGGGGCGGGGGGCTACTGTCTGGCCGCGGCGGTCGTCTCCGGATCGAAGCGTTTCCGGGCGGCCACGGCGGCGGCGGCCGTTATCCCGGCGGCAGTCGGAATCTCGGCCGGCGCCGAAATCGACCGCGCGCTGGTCGCGGCCCGTTGGGACGGCTACGGCCTGGTCTCCATCAGCGGATCCAACTACGGGGAACTGGTCGAAGTCGAGAAAGAGGGGCAGATATCCCTGTTCCTCAACGGGATCCTGGCCGCCGCCTGGCCCGACCGCCACGGGGCGGAAGCGGCGGTTTATCCGGCGCTGTTGGCCGTGGAAAAGCCTCGACGGGTTCTGCTGGCCGGGGGCGGCCCGGGAGAACTGCGGGAAATTCTGCGGTCCCCCCGGGTGCAAGAAGCGGTCTGGGTCGAACCCGATCCCGAGGCGGCGCGGGTTATGGCCGGCTTCCCCGGGACCGGGGCGATATTCGACGATCCGCGGGTGAGGATCGTCCATGAAGATCTCCGGGTTTACCTGGGGAGAGCCGGGGGCGCCTTCGATCTCGTCCTCCTGGCGCTTCCCGATCCGGTCAACGCCTCCGTCAACCGCTTCTATACCCTGGAATTCTACCGAGCCATCGTTCGCCGTTTGGCTCCCGGGGGGATCTGCGCGTTTTCCGTCACCTCCTCGGAAAACTACATCGGCCCCGAACAGGCCCGTTTCCTGGCCGCCCTGCAGCGGACGGCGGAGAAAGCCTTCGCCGGGGTGGAACTCGTTCCCGGGGATCCCTGCAACTTTATCTGCGCGCGGGGAAAACGCGCGCCCCTCGACTACAAGCTGCTGGCCGCCCGCGCGCGGGCGGAAGGGCTGCATCCCCTCGCCGTAGCGGAAGGAACGCTGGAGGACCGGCTGTCGCCGTTTCGGACCGCGGCCTTCGGGAACGCGCTCAACACCGCCGCCGGCGCGGCGGTCAACCGCGACCTGCGCCCGATCTGCTATTACTACAACGCCGTCCTCTGGAGCGGCTACTTCAAAGGCGGGGCCGCCACCTGGTGGAGCCGGATCCTCTCCGCCGCTTCGGCCATCGCCTGGTGGTGGTTTCTGCTCCCGGCCGCGGGAATCGGAGCCGCCGGCGCCGCCGGGCTGGGACGGAGCCGGCCCGCCGCCCGGGCCCTCGTAGCGTGGGGAGCCTGCACCGTCGGCTTCATCGGCATCCTGCTCCAGATCGTGCTGATGATCGGTTTTCAGGTCCGATACGGAACCCTTTACCGGGACCTGGGTTTTCTGGTGGCGGGGGGCATGTTCGGCCTGGGCGGGGGAGGGTGGCTGGGTTTGCGCCTGGACCGACCGACCGGCGATCCTTTCCGGCGTTTTCTTCTCGTCCTAGCGCCCGCCGGGCTGTTCACCTTGGCGTCGGCGGCCCTGCTGGTCGGATTCCCCGGCTTGACCCGCTGGCAGTTTTACCTCCTGGCCGCGGGCGCGGGGGCGGTGGGGGGGCTTCCCTTCCCGACCGCGGTCAGGGTCTTGACCTGGACCGGGACGGCACCGGGAGCGGCAGGAGGAACCGCTTATGGCGCGGATCTGGCCGGCGCCGCAGGCGGCGCCGCCCTGGTGAGCGTGGTCATGATCCCGCTGCTCGGCCTGCCCCTGACCTGCCTGAGCGGCGCCCTGGTGGTCTTGTCCGGCTGTCTGGCCGTCGCTTCGGTCCGGCGGCGGGGCTGATCAGCCTCCGGGGAGAGCGGGACTGGCGGGACCGTATTCGTATTCCTCGTCCTCCTGTTCCTCCACCTGAGGCTCCAGGGTGACATCGGGGCCCGGACCGTACGATTCGAACCAGGGCTGCATCGCCCGCATCCGCTCCAGGTTGCCGTCGGCGTCGTCGCGGTCGACTTCGTCTTCCACCAGCTCGGCCAGCGTCTTTTCCGGCCAAGCCCGGGGCACGAGCTTGACGGCGTCCACTCCGGAGCCGGGGGGGAAGGAAAGCCATATTTCCACCTCTCCTTCCCGCAGGGGAAGGTCCACCGCCCTGGTCCAGTCGTAGGCATCGGCGCGGGGAGGATATACCGGCCGCTGGTCGAGGATCGTTCCATCGGGGCCCTTGACCATGCATCCTATCGGCGCGGCCCCTCTCCCCAGCAGGTAGAGCGTATAGATATCGTCGTCTTCAATCTTAACCGCGCGCCCCCCCCACTCGGCGGCGGGGCCGGAAGCGGTCATCCTTATCCCATTGGTCTTCTTCCCGGGAGCGCCCTCGTCTCCTTCCCGGTAAGCCGGGGATTTCTCCAGCAACTGCTCGGCTTCGACGGTGATGCCGGGGAAATCCCCTATGTTGGCCAGGGTCTCGTCTTCCCGGCCGACTCCTCTTTCCTGAAAACCCAGGCGGAAGAGCAGATCCAGATAATCCTCGGCGGCGGCGGCGTGACGGATGATGCGGAACCCGTCCATGCCGGCGCCGGGAGGAAGCTCGAACTGAACGTGATGACGATCTCCCTCCATGAAAAAAGCTCCCACCGGGGTCCAGGAAAAATCGTCGGTGGAAAGCGCGGGAAAATAACTTTTATCGCGCCCGTAATCGAAACCGACGATCTGGCGCAGCCCCCCGAAAACCCGGGCCTCGAACCCGTAAAGCCCGGGACCGGGCAGGTCCACCTCGTATTCGAGCGCGGCCCCGCCGGCGCCGGCCGCAACCCAGCCGGTCCCGGAATAGGAACCGTGTTCGTCCCCGCTCTGAACCGTCCAGGACCCGGCGGCCTTCTGAAAGCGTTCGCACTCCCGGAGCAGGAAAAACCCGGGAGCGACGGGGAGTTGGTCGAGCAGATCGAGGGCCCGGATAACGCTTTCGGCCTTTTTCCCGTACCGCAGCGCCTGCTCCGGCTGGAACCCGGAACGGGGCGCGAGGCTGGGGACGGCGTCGGTGATCAGCTCGAAAGCGTCGAGCGCCCCCTCCGGGGGCACGGTGACGGTGATGTCGTGCGGGCCCGGAGAGAGCTCGAAATCGCCCACTTCGCGCCACTCGAGTTCTCCTTCCGAAGACGGCACCCGGACCCGGCTCTCGTCGATCATCCATTCCTGTTCCCCCCCCAGGGAACGGACCTGCAGAAGATAGGTCCGGCGGGCGGGCAGGACAAAACGGAAGGTGATCAACCCTCCGCCGGCGCCGGCCTGGAGATAAGCATCCCCGCTGGGGACGCCGTAGCGGAGCGTGACCTCCTTCTTCACGCCGGTGGAAAAATCGGCCTTTTCGGCTTCGAAACGCAGATAACCCGGTTGGGATATGATCTCGATGTAATTCTGAATGGTCCCCGGCGAATACAGGCGGGACTGGAGCCCCGTAAACCGGGCCAATTGCGTGACCCAGTCGGCTTCCGTGACGGTTTCGGCGCCGCGGACGGCGCCGGGCGGGCAAACCCACCCCGCCGCGATGAGCAGAAATACCAATACGCGGTTCATTCGAATCCTCCTCGCCCGGCGGAGGGCGTCGCGGTTGAGGAAAATAACCCTTGCCCCGCCCCGACGGTTTGTCCGGTCCCGGAGCAGCTCGCTTCGACCTCGCCCCTTAAGACCTCCACCTGCGACCTGCCGGAGGGACCGGCTTTCACTCTGAACTCGGCATTATGAGATAATACCTCCAAACCGGGAGCGATGACAACCATGGCGTCTCCCGTCCGGTTCTCCCCCGCGCCCGCGGAACAGACCACCCGGCCCCGGGCGACCCCGATCGCGGCGGCGGCCTTTTCCTCCGGGGAAAGGCACACGCACCGGCTGAGCTGTCGCACCGAGATCCGGTTGCCGGCGGGGTATTTCAATTCCAGGGACGATCCGAGCGGCGTCTCCACGACATCCCCGGCTTCCAACAGCAACCCTTCCCGGACCGGGACCCAGTTCCGCTGACCCCGGGGACGCACCCGCGGCGCACCCAGGCAGCGGAGCACGACCGGTTGCCCCCGGGGACGGAGAAGAGGCAGGGGGACCCAGAGAACGGTGCCGGGATTGAGGAGCGAGTTTTCTTCCTCGACCTCGTTCCAGGCTTCCGGACGGACCAGGGCTTCGGCGGCGAGGGTGTCCGGGGTGTCGCCCACCCGTACCAGGATACCCCGGGAGGGGAGATCCCCGCCGCTTCCCGAAAGCAAGGCCGCCGCCAGGAACAGCGAACGGATCATGGGCCGATCTCCGGAGAAACCACCAGCAAACGCGGCCCGCACGGAGGCCCTTCGAGCCCTTCGGCGGTGAGGGAGCTCACCCTCCAGAAAAAGGTTCCGGGCGGCAGTTCGCTGCCCACCCCATCCGTCCCCGCCGCCAAGCGGTCGTCGACGACCACCGCAAAGTCGCGGTCGGCGGAAATTTCCAGACGGTACCGCGCGGCCCCGGGAACCGCGCTCCAGGAGAAAGGACGGGACAACGGGTCGGGCGCGACCACGGCGCCGTTCATGGGGACGATCAGGCGGGCGGGCGGCGGGGGCAGGGGGGAGGGCGGCGCGGCGGCACGGGCCGAGAAGGCCAGCAGCGCGAACAGTCCGGCGGCAAGCGGTTTCATTCTTGGATTTTCCCGTCCTCCTCTAGGCGCAGTATACTTGCGGGCGGGGAGGGTTTTCATCATTTTTCCCGATCGCCGGGGCAGAAGAGCCGGAATGGAACCGGAGCATGTATTCTGCTATTATCGGAACATGATCTCACGGGAGCGGAAAAGCGAGACCGGCGCAAAAATACCGGCTCTCCTGGTCGTCGACATCCAGAACGATTTCGTCGAGGGGGGGGCCCTGGCGGTCCGGGGCGGCCGGGCGGTCGTGCCCGTCATCAACCGGCTTATGCCTCTCTTCCCCCTGGTGGTCGGTACCCGCGATTGGCACCCCCGCGACCACGGCAGCTTCCACACCCAACACCCCGGAGCTCAACCCTACCAACTCGGGGAACTGGGGGGACACCCCCAGGTGATGTGGCCGGTTCACTGCGTCCAGGGCAGCCCGGGAGCGGAACTGCTCGACTCCCTGGATTGGCGCCGCTTCCGCAAGCTGTTCTCCAAGGGGACGGACCCGACGGTGGACTCCTACTCCGCCTTCTACGACAACAACCACCGCAACCCCACCGGCCTGGGAGCCTTTCTGAAGGAACACGGCGTCTCGGACCTCTTCATCGCCGGGCTCGCTCTCGATTATTGCGTCCGCTTCTCCGCCGCGGACGCGCGCGAATTCGTGGACGCCGTTTACGTGATCGGAGACGCCACGGCCGCCGTTTCCGTCGAAACCGAGCGGGAAACGCTGGCTTTCCTGCGGGAAAAGGGCATTGCCGTCATCGACTCGCTCCGGGTGCCCTCGATTTTGAAGAAACGGGGATTCGACCGGGGAATCCCCCCGCTCCGGACGCGGCACGTGCGGACAACGGAAAAGGACGGATCATGAAAACGCTCTACGCGATTCTGGGCGCGGCCGTGGCTGCGGCTGCGGCCGCGGTGGCCGGGGCCGACGAGGTCGTGCTCGAAAACGGCGACCGCCTCACCGGCAGCGACTGCCGGATCCAGGGGGAAACCCTGACCATAACCACGCCGTGGGGAGGAAAGGTGTCCCTGGATACCGGCGGAGTCTCCAAGGTGCTTTTCGCCGAACCCGTTCCCGTCCTGTATGTGGACGGGGGGGAATTCGAAACCACGGAGCTGCTTGCCGCCGACTCTCCTTTCAGCCGTTTGAAATCGGCGAACCCGGCCCCGGTCAACCCCTGGTCCCTCTCGCTGGCCCTGGGATACGGTCTGGCCGACGGCAACTCCAACCAGAGCGATTTCAACGGCGCCCTGGACGCCGGCTACCTGGTCGAGGACATCAGCCGCTTCACCCTGGGGGCCCGCTACGCGTACGGGAACGAAAAAAAAGAGGGGGAGAGCCGCCGCGATACCACCGACAACGGGCAGGCATGGCTTCAGGCCGACGTCTTCATCTTCGATTTCAGCTACGCCTACGCCCGTTCCCAAGCCGGGTTCGACCGGATGAAGGACCTCACCCGCCGGCTGGAGAACGGGGTCGGGCTCGGCTACGATCTCCTGCAGAGCGAACACGGCTATGCGGGGGTGGAGGCGGGGGCGGGTTATATCGACAGCCGCTACGACGGATCTCCCGACCAGCACGGCGTACATCTGCGGCTGGCCCAGAACGGAAACTATGACTTGTCTTCCCTGCTTGCCGTCAACGAAACCGTCAGTTATCAGCCCAAGGTGAGCGAGTTCTCCCACTATCTTCTCGACGCCGAACTGGCCCTTAAATTCACGGTTGCGGGCAACCTTTATCTGGGACTGATCCTGAGCGACCGCTACGACAGTTCCCCTCCCGAGGACAAGAAAAACAACGATATCGGTATTTCCGCGGCTTTGGGGTACTCACTCTAACGGAAGAAGCCGCCGAGGGAACCCGCGGCGGCGACACCAGCGATGAGCTGCTCCGACCGGAAGAAACCGAACAAACGGCGGCACTGGGTTCTCAAGACGGTCCTGGGCCTGGCGGCGGCCGCCCTCGGGGCCAGGCTGCTGCTGTTTTTTTACGGAGCCGAAATCGTCTCCTGGACCGCGACCCGGTTTTTGGGACTGGACACCCGCGTGGAACGGCTGAGAATTTCCTTCAGCGGCGGGCGCCTGGAAGCCGCCCGGGCCCGCATGGCCCAACCTCGGGGTTTCGGAGAAGGACCGATGTTCGCCTTCGAGCGCCTGGAGCTCGGGTTCAGCCCGGGCTCTCTCCTGCGCGGCCGCCCGGCGGTGACGACGTGCACCCTCATCGGCCCGACGGCGGCGATGGTGACCGACGCCGCCGGGCGCCTCAATTTCTCCGAGGCTTTCCCCTCCGAAGACGACCCCGCCTCCGACTCGGATGCTGACGACGGCGGGGACGCCGGTCGTTTCCGCATGTCGGTGGGCGCACTGGACCTCCGCGGCGGAAGCTTCACTCACCGCATACTCCCGCCGGCCCAGGGCTCGGCCCGCGCGGCGGCCCCGATGCCGGCGGGGGCGGTTAAAACCGTCGATCTCCATGTCAGCGGCGCCCGGATCGATACCGCCTTCGAGGTCCCGGTCTTCGTCGACCGCGGCTCCCTGGCGCTGAGCGGAGGGACGCTTTCCCAGCCGGCCGATTTCGGGACCGGGCCCCTGTTCACCTTTCAGCGACTGGAGGCCGAATTCGGGCCGTTTTCCTTCGCCGACGGGATCGAGATCGAACGGTTGGCCGTGGGACAGCCGTCGGCGCTGCTGATCATGAGCCGGTCGGGGATTTTCAATATTTCCGCGGCTTTCGCCTCCGAAACCGGCGACGGGGGAGGAGACGGAGGGGAAGGAGGGCCCGCCCCGGCCGGGCCGCCCCCGATGGAGATACGAAGACTGACGGTAAGCGGGGGGAAGTTCGCCTACCGCGACTACCTCAGCGCTCGACCGGGAGAGAAGACCCGAAACGACGCCCCTTTCCTTGCTTTGGAAGGCTCGGACATCGAGATCGTCGCGTCGGCGGTCCGTCTCAGACCTTCCCCGGGGGCACCGGCCCTGCCGCCGGCGGAGCTCGAACTCAGGGCCGGGATCCGCCAGGGCCAGCTTCCCAAGGCTCTGCTGGGAATCATGCTCAAGGCCGGCCCCATCGACGGGGAGATACCCCTGATCTCCGGCGTTCTCCGCATCGTATCCCTGGAATTGGACACCTTGGGAGACCGGGTGCCCGCCGGAACCCGCAAGGCTCTAGGCGGAGACGTGGTCGACGCCGGGGTCGACCTGGGCCTGACCCCGCACCGGCTCGACTGCCTGGTCACGGTCGAGGCCGACGGATCGGGGGCGCCGCCGTTGACTTTGCGGATCGAGGGGAGCCCCCGGCACCCGAGCGTGGACACCTCCAGCGTGCTTTTCGGGATTCTCACCCGAACCGGAGGAGCGGTGGGCAACGTGTTCCTGGGAGTAGGGAAGGCGGGATATCAGATCGGGGCGACCACCATCAACACCGTGGGGACGGTCGGGGCCGGGGCTTTCAACATGATCTATTCCCTGGGGAAAGGCTTGGGGACGACCGTGGTCGGGGCCGCCACCGCGGACGGCGAAAAAATCGCCGCGGGGCTGACGGAAGCCACGGTGGGCACCGCGAGCGAAGCCTTTCATGCCGTCGCCGACGCCGGGGGCGAACTGGTTTCCGGAACGTTCAACGCCGCCGAGGCCGCCACCGATGCCGAAAGCGCCCAACGGTGGCGGGCTGCGCGGGATACGCGTTGGGAACAGGTCTGGAAAGACGCGGCCCGGACCCTGGCCAAGATTTCCTATCCTCCGCTCTCTTTCCGCGATGAGACCGTTCTCCCCGGCCGGGCCGATACCGCGGATTCCTCCGGGGCGGGAGACGGAGCGCTGCCGACGCCTACCCCGGTCAGCCGGCCAAGCGGCGGGCAAAGCGCGCCTTGACCGGCCGGGCCGCGGATGCGGATTTCCGCCGGGGGAACAGGGGGAGAGCAAAGAAGCCGATTCCCAGCAACGCCCCCCGTTTCAGAAATTGTCTACGGCTGATTTTTTCCATGAATCGACTTTCTCCTGTTTCGGCGGTCAGATCCGCGTTTTCACTCCCAAACTCCGGGGAGGGGAGCGCCGCAGGCGGAGCAGGTTCCGTTTCTGACGGTATTCTTGAGGACCCGGAAACCGTTTCGCACCACGGCTTCGGTTCCGCAGGAGGGGCAGACCGTCGCTTGTCCCTCGATGCCGGAAACGTTTCCGATGTAAACGTAGCGGAGCCCCTCGGCCAGGGCGATCCGGCGGGCCCGGATCAGCGTCTCCGCCGGAGTGGGCGGTAGATTGCTCAGCTTGTACATGGGATGAAACCGGGAAAAGTGCAGGGGGACGTCGGGGCCCAGGTTGGCGGCGATCCACCTGACCAGCCAGGTGATCCGGTCGTCGGAATCGTTCAGAGTCGGAACGATGAGGTTGGTTATTTCCAGCCAGACTCCCAGTTTCGCCATCACCTCCAGCGCCCGCTGGACCGGCGCCGCGGTGCCCGAGCAGTAAGCCCGGTAAAAAGCATCGTCTCCCTTGAGGTCTACGTTGGCGGCATCGATCAGGGGACAGATCCGCCGCAGAGGCTCTTCGTTGATATAGCCGGCGGTGACGAGAACGTTCTTGAGTCCGAGACGGCGGGCGGCCGCAGACGAATCGTAGGCGTATTCGTAAAAAACGACGGGGTCGTTGTAGGTATAGGCGATGGACCGGCAGCCGTTCTCTTTCGCGGCCGAGGCCACCCGCTCCGGAGGAAGGTCGGTGTTCCGGGTTTCCTCGGGTCCCCGCTGGGAAATTTCCCAGTTCTGACAAACCTTGCAGTGGAGGTTGCACCCCGCGGTGGCGATCGAAAAAATCGAGGTCCCGGGCAGAAAATGAAAGAGGGGTTTCTTCTCCACGGGGTCGAGGTGCACCGCGCAGGGGTTGCCATAGACCAGGCTCATCAATTCCCCGCCGATGTTCTCCCTCACCCGGCAATCCCCCCGCTGGCCCGGAGCCAGGCGGCAGGCGCGGGGACAGAGCAGACATTGCACGGAACCGGCGCTCATTCGCTCTTCTCCCAGAAACGGGCCGGATGGGGGATGATCCCGTGGGCGGCATAATCGGAAGGTTGATCTTCCTCCATCTGCGCGGCGGGGGAGGGGCCGGCGCCGGCGCCGCCCGGGGAAGAACCTCCTTTTCCGCAGCCTCCGCCCCCGAAAAGCAGAGCCAAGGCGGTCAGGGCCGCCGCGGACAGGACGACGTTACCCGCGTTTCGGTTCAATCCGCCATGTTCTCCTTATTTTCGGCATATCCGGCAGCAAGCAACCACCCATATATTTGACGAACGCGGCCCGGCGGGCGTTCATCCGCCCGTCACCGCCCCGGGACGCGAATCCTTCCGGGCGGAAGAATTCCCCTCAAACGGGTACGTCGAATCTCCCCGAAAAACCGTTCTCCGGCGACGCGATTATACCATGCCGCCCGGGCCGCGGCGCCGGCGCTCAAACAGACGGGGTACGAACGAAAAAAAGAAAGGGGCAAGACTGGCGCCGAAACGGGGGTTGATCTCCAGGAGCATGGGGCGCCCCGCGCGTTCCTTGTAGTTGAAGCAACACAGGCCCTGGAAGCCGATGGCGGCCAGCACCTCTCCGAAGAGAGCCAGGTGGGGGCACCGGCGGACCCGGGTATAAACGGGCCGGTCCTTGCCTTTGACCGGCAGCGGGGTCTCGAATCCATATTCGACGTCCAGAGCGCAGACCACGCTCCCATTCCTGAAGACGATATGGGTGGCGTATTCGCGATTCCCGGGCACCAGTTCCTGGCGGAAATAGTCGGTCCGGGCGAGAAGATCCGAAAATCTCTCTTCGTCCCCGGCGTTGCGGACGACGTGGGTGTTCTCCCCCCATCCGTCGACGTTTTTTTTCAGAATATAGGGAAAGGAGGAAACCGCCTCCAGCGCCGGCACGGACCCGGCGAAACCGGCCGCCGCGAGAAAGCGGTTCAGCCGGCTTTTATCCTCGCAGAGCCGGACCGCGTCCTGGGCCGGGATGGGCAGGGGGTTGGCGGCCACCGCGTCGCGCATGGAATTCAGGACCGCCAGGTCGGCGATAGTGAGGGGTACGACCAGATCGCAGTTCGATACCGCCGCGCGGGAAAGTTCCCCGAAAAAAACCTCGTGCCCCGTGAACCGGAACCCGGCCCGAAGCGGTTTCTCCCAATCCTTCTTCTCGGAGAAAAGAATACGCAGTCTGCGGGAGAAAGCGCGACGGGCGCGGATCAGTTCGCGGATACGGTAGACCCGGCCGGAGAGGGCCGCCCGCGCCAGCGAGGGGGCGCGACGCGGGTTCCGGCCCCGTCGGTTCATCGTCTTCCACCGCGGTCGTGCCGCTTCCGGAGCCAAGCCCGGCGCTGCGGCTCGGGGAACTTCTCGATCGCGGTGCGCAACATCGTCCGCGGCATTTCCCGATGGTGCGCTTCCAGGAACCCGAGTTCCGCCCGCGGATCCCGGTTCCCGATCTCCCGCAGCATCCAGCCCACGGCTTTGTGAATCAGATCCTCCCCGTCGTCCAGCAGGTTCCGGGCCAGGGCGAGCGTTTCGGAATAATCCCGGCGCTTGATGAAATGGAAGGTGGCCATGACCGCTATCCGGCGTTCCCAGAGGCCGGTCGAGGCCGCCAGCTTCGCCAGAGGGGCCCGGTCCCGGTCCCACAAATGGGCCCCGACGATATGTTCGGCGGAGCAGTCGACCAAATCCCAGTTGTTGACGAAGTCGGTCGATTTCAGATAGGCCCGATAGATTTCTCCCCGGGAAACCGCCGACTCGGCCGCGCGGTAGGCCGCGACCAGCATCACCAGAGCCAGATGCCGGATTTCGTGAAAGGGCGAAGACAGCAGCTTCAGGATTTCTCCCAGAGGCGCGCCGGCGCGGGCCCGGGCGCAGCGGCGGATGACGGGGACCCGGATGCCGAGGAAGACGTCACCCTCGCCGTACTCCCCCGGCCCGGTCTTGAAAAACCGCCGGGACCGCGCCGCCTGCTCGGGGTCGGCGAGAGCGCGGAGCTCGGCGGCGATTTCTTTCGCGCTCGCCGTCGGCGATCGCTTATTCACCCTTGACGATCTCCTCGATGGGCCCGTGGAGGTTCTTACGCACCCAGTCGTCCATTAAGGCGGCCATAGCCTTGCGCCCGGGCTCGGGGTTGAGGGATCGGTACTCGGGAGAATGAACGAGGCTATGCCAGGGGCTGCCGTCCTCGATCAACACCCGGTCGGTTTCGAGATCGTAGAGAGCGTGGTTCAATCCCCCTCGGACAAAAATCAGGTAGCGGTCTTTCACCAGTTTCAGGTGCGGGTCCCGACGGTGGTGGCCGGCTTCCGTCCAATTCCAGAAAAGGGTGCGCTGCGCCCACTCTTTTTCCTCGGGAGTGCCGGCGTTGACGAACCCCCGGGGAATGCGAAGGGTGGTGGGATCGACGTCCGAGTCGATTTTCAACACGTACCAGGTCTCGTCGTCGATTCCGACCCGGTCGGTGTAGAGGACAAACTGGCGCTTCCCGTCGGGAGCGACGATGTGCTCGAGGTACTGCGGGGGCTGGGAAGCCCGCTTGATGAAATCGGCCATCCTGAAAACCAGCAAGGACTCTCGGGCGGCGGTCAAACCGCCGACGGTCAACACCGCCCACATCGCAATGCGCACCCCCTGCCGGAGCCGGCACCAGAGGCTGCAGAAAAAGGCGTAGATGATGAGCGTCACAGCGAAGGGGCTCGCTCTCAGGAACATCCCTTCCAGCCCGAGAGGCCTTCCCAAGAGGCAATACATGATGTAAGGCGTTTTCGCTGTCCTCGCCCACCAGAAGACCAGGACGTAGCACAACGCGACCGCCAAGCCGGCCCACACGATCAATGTGGGTAGATAGATTTTCAGAAGGGTCCGATTCCCGGGCATGTCTTATTTCTTCCTCGATTCGATTTCGATCGGCTCGCCGGCGACCATGAACCGGCCGCGGCCGCGGTGGTGGAGGGTCCGGGGTTCTTTCACGGAGCGGTCGACCCGGGCCCCGACCACTTCGAGAATATAGAAGCAGTAATCCGCGGCCAGGCGCCGGTCGACCACCCGGCACTCCAGGCCGGCGAAGCATTCTTCGATGAGGGGAGCGCTCACCTTGTCGGCGGGGACGGGGGTGAGGCCGAACCGCGCGAACTTGTCGACCTTCGCTCCCGAGCAGTTTCCGCAGCCCACCACCGCGGCGGCCAGGGGCGCCTCGGGAATGTTGATAGAGCACTCCCCGCTGGCTTCCAGAAGGGAGTGGGAATGGTTGCGGTCGCTGAGGACGAAGCCGACCAACGGGGGTTCGAATTCGATCATGGTGTGCCAGGAGAGGGGCATGACGTCGGTCCTATCCCCGGCCGCGGTGGCCACCAGGACCACCGGCCCCGATTCCAGAAGCCCGTACACCCGGGAAAGGGGATACGGAGTGCGGCTCATCAACGTCACCTCCCTTGTCGTGCGCCCACGCTCAGGCAGGAAGCGCGGACCTCGGCTAAAAATCGTCCGGCCGCGTCGATCGGGACCTTGCCGACGGCGACGATGAAATAAGGATCCCCGGTGTCGTGCCGAAACCGGTATATCCAATAACGGGGCGGGTACATTGCCCGGGAAACGCCGTCCGGATAGGTCAGTTTCACTTCCAGGAGCCGGCCCCCCGGAGCCCGTTCGTCGGCGACGACCTCAACCGTGCCCTCTTGGCGGTCGAGCGCGGCCCGGCCCGTAGAAAGCTTTTTCCATCCGGTTTCGAGTCTCTCGATGTATCCGTCGATGTTGGCGGACACGGTTTCCGGACCGCACTCTCCCTCGCATAAGACCTGGATTTCGATCCGGGGGGGATCGCTGAAGTCGTCCGCGTCCGCCGGCTCAAAGACCGCGGTTCCGAAACCGGGATTCCGCTTCCAGCCCGCAGGCACCGTCGCCCGCAGGAGCACGGGTTCGCCTCCGGCCGGGTTGGGGCAAGCGATCTCGACTTCCTCCCCTCCCGCCGGCACCGGTTCTTCCCCCGCCCGTACGGAGAGGGCGGCGGCCAGCAGAACCGAACTCAGGCAACCGATGCCGCGCACGGTCTTCCCTCTTCCGGGGGCTACTCCGGCCGGGGCCGGACCACCCTGACGGCGGATACGGTCGTATCTTCCTCGTCGCCGTCGTCGTAGACGATATGGACCTCCCCGCCCCGGCGAAGACTGATTTTCCCGGGGTAATAGACCCCCTGGCCGCGCCAGTTCCCGAAAACCGTATCGCCCTCCTCGATATCGTCGAAGGTCAGCCGTTCGGCCGTGGTCCATTCCTCGTCGCCGTCGTCATAGACCACGTAATACCTGTCGGCTTCCGCCTTCCCGACCGTGGCCGGATACCAGTACTCGTCCTGGCTCCAATCCGCCAGCACCGAATCCCCGGGGTTCCACGGCCCGGACGGCGGCAGGACGGGAAGGGGACGCTGGAACGTCAGCGTTTCCGCCTGGAGCGCGCCGTCGGCCCCCGGGTAGCGCCCGGAGAGGGTCCCACCCGGCAGTATTTCGTACACCACCACGCCTCCGGGCCAGCTCGAAGCCAGAAAAGCGCCCGTTTTCATGCCGACGCCCCGGTGCACGGCTTTCCCGATGGTCCAGGTCAGCCCGTAGCTTTCCCCCTTTCTGCGGATGGCTACGGTCCCCTCGTAATTCTCCCCCTGAACCCGGTAAATTCCCTCCAGGGAGTCGGGGCTCCCCGAGGGCTCGTCCGCGCCTGCGGCCGAAACCGCCAGCGCGGCGCCCAGTAAAACCGGCGTCCATTTCTTCATCGCCCCTCCTTGCTGTTCCCGTGCCGCCCGAAGCTTACAGCGAACCCGGCGTGGAATCATCCATAATCGGAAAGGCCGGGGGACCATTCCGTCCGCGGTTCTTCCCGGCCCGGCTCCGTCGGCGCCCGCTCGGAGCGTTTTTCCGCGGGCGAGGGCCGCAGGTCCCGCCCGGCGGCGCCGGGCAGCCGGCGGTTGGCCGACGCCGCCAGCTCCCGTAGCCGACGGACCTCGGCGGCGGTGAATACGCCCCCCAGGGAAGGAAAGACGGTGTTGTTCTGCAGAAGCGGTTCCTCGGGGGCGGCTCCGGCCGCTTGCAGTTCGCCGAAGGTACGGGTCCCGGGGATGGGCGAGAAGGCGGCGAGGATGGTTCTCAGCCCCAGGGAATGGACAAATCCGATATCCGCTTCCACCTCGGCCGGGGTCTGGCCCGGATAACCGAGCAGGGTATAGACCCCGATCCGGCCCGGCTCGAAACCGGCCGCCTGCAGCAGGCGCGCCGCCCGTTCCAGATCCGCGTTGGCGACCTTGCCCCCGGTCGCCATCTGGCGCCCGGGATCGACGGTCTCCAAGCCGATGCGAACGGTGGCGAAACCGGCGGCGCGCATCAGTTCCGCCGTTTCCGGATCGAGGAGACGGGCGTGCAGACCGTTGGGGGTATGGAACCGGCAACCCCCTCCCCGGCGGAGCACTTCCCGGAGAAACGGGCGCAGGGCGGTCCCGGCGCAGTGGAGGAGGGCGTTGTCGTAGAAAGCGAAGTCGGTGGTTCCCTGATCGCGTTCCCGGGCGACCGTATCGGCCGCCCGGACCGGGTCCTCTCCCGCTATATCCGGCTCCAGGAGCGGGCCCGCGCAGTAGGAACAGCGGAAGGGGCAACCGCGGGAGAGCTGGAGCGGTATTGCGGTTCGATCGCGGAGGAGACCGTAATCCGGAGGCGGGGGAGTCCCGGGAACGGGCGCGACGGGAAAACCCAGGCGACCCAGGGACCGGGCCAGGGAAGCGGGGCCGCGCCCGGCCTGGACCAGGTCGGGTCGGCAGACGGCGGCGGCGTGAGCGGGGAGAAGGCGGGCGTAAATCCCTCCCAGGACCACCGGTACGCCGGGAAAGACGTCCCGGGCCAGGTCCACCGCTTCCCGAACCGCCGGATACCAGTACGTCATCCCCGATCCGATCAGGATAAGACGCGGGCGGCCGGCCGCGGCCAGCGTTTCCCGGGCCAGCGCCGGAGGAAACCCATACCGGAAATACCGCCGGCCGAATCCGGCCAGGACCGGGGGAGGGGGGATCTCCTCGCGGGGATACTTCCCGCAGCCGTAGGCGTCGAAGCGGGCGTAGCGGGAGGCGGAGAAAGCGCCCAGCTCCGGGTGAAAACGGTCGAGAAAATCGACCAGGACCGTCTCCCAGCCCCAGCGGCGGAGCTGGGCTCCGACTCGGAGCAGGCCCAGGGGCCGGGCCCAGAGGTCGTAGGCGGCGAAATCGAAGATACCGGGATTGAGGAGCAGGGCCTTGATCGCGGAACGCCTCCCCGACACGGACGGCGCCGGGCCGGCTCAGAACTCGAACGTCTCCCCGTACTCGGGAGCGGCGACCTCGGCTTTCATCCTCTCCCGTAGCGCGGAAGCGAAAGCCTGGGACGATTCCCGTTCGCCGTGGACGACGAAGACCCGGCGGGGAGTATTCCCGAAACCGTCCATCCAGCGTAACAGATCGTCCCGACCCGCATGGGCGGAAAAGCCGCTGATCTGCTCGATCCGGGCCTGGACCGGGTGGGACGCGCCGAAGATCCGGACCGACTCCGGACGGCCGAGAATGTAGCGGCCCAGGGTTCCCACCGCCTGGTAGCCGACGAAGAGAATCGTCGATTCCGCCCGGGATATGTTGTGCTGGAGATGATGCTTGATCCTCCCCCCGGTGCACATCCCCGAGCCGGCTATGATGATGGCGCTCCCCTTGATGTGGTTGATCGCCTTCGACTCGGCGGCGGTCCGGGTGAGGGTGAGCAGGGGAAAGTCGAAGAGAGCGCCGGGGGCCCGGCGCAGCGCCGCGGGGTTGAGATAATGGGGATACCGGTCGTAGATCTCGGTCACCTTGATCGCCATGGGGCTGTCGAGGAAGGTGATCAAATGGGGGATACGGTCGTTGCCCAGGAGAACGTCCATGGCGTAAAGAATCTCCTGGGCCCGCTCGATGGCGAAGGAGGGGATGACGATGTTCCCTCCCTTGGCCCTGGTGGATACCACGATCTCCACGAATTTATCCACCGCGTCGTTCGGCGTTTCGTGGTTGCGGTCGCCGTAGGTCGATTCCACCACTACGGCGTCGGCACGGGGGATGAGGGTCGGGTCCCTGAGCAGGACCTTTCCGAAGCGGCCGATGTCGCCGGAAAAGACGACCGTCTTCTCATCCCCTTCCTCTCTGATCCTGAGTTCGACCACGGCCGCCCCGAGGATATGCCCGGCGTCGTGAAAACGGCAGACGACCCCCTCCAGGACATCGACGTCGAGACCGTAAACGGAGGGAGAGAACAACGGGGAAACCGCTTCCGCATCCTCGGTGGTATAGAGAGGTTCGTAGGGATGGGGCGCGGTCTTGCCTTCCCGCTCGTGCCGACGCTGCTTGAAGGCGACGTCTTCTTCCTGGATCCGGGCCGAATCCATCAGCACCACCCGGGCTATTTCCTCGGTGGGTTCGGTGCAGAATATTTTCCCCTTGAACCCTTCCCGGACCAGGCGCGGGAGGTAGCCGCAGTGGTCGAGATGGGCGTGAGTCAGAACCACGGCATCGATCCGGGCGGGGGGGACGGGGAAGGGGAGCCAATCCCGGTCCAAAAGGTCCCTCTCCTGGTGGAGGCCGCAATCCACCAGTATCTTTTTCGAGCCGGTTTCCAGGAGAAACCTGGATCCGGTGACGTTTCCGGCAGCACCAAGAAAGCTTAATCGCATCGCCGTCTCCCGGGTTGATTTTTTCCCAGTATAGCCCCTCTCCCGGAAAGAATCAAATTCGGACCCCGGGTAGACGCGGGAAAAACATGGCAATCGCGGCGCCTATGCGAAAAAATACCGTCGGGCTACCCCGCTGTTACCGCAACGGGTTTATCGGGTGACATCTATCGGAGGAACATTTCTTTGCAAGCGGCCGTCCGGACAATCTCCCTGGGGTTGATCGTGCTGGCCCTGGCTCCGTTCCTCCGAGCCCAGCCCAGCCTGCCTCCCCCCCTGGACCGCGAGAACCTTCCCGAAACAATATATTCCCGGATGCGCTCACTTTACTCCATCGTCCCCCTGGAGCGGGGCCGGGCGGCGCTCGCGCTCGGGGACGCCGGCGGCGAAGCTCTGGCCGCCGTTCCCTATCTGAAAAGCATGCTCGACGACGACGCCCTGTTGACCATGCGTTCGGCCACCGGCGGGGCGGTGAGTACATCCCCCGGCAAAGAGGCGGCCCGGGCGCTGGCCAGAATATTGGCCCCCGGGGAAGCCTTGGCCGTTCTCCAACCCGCCGCCGCCTCCGCCACGGCGGCGATACGCGCCGCGGCCGCCCGCGGCCTGGCCGAAATGGGCGATTCCGTTTCATATCCGATCCTGAAACGGCTCCTGCTCGACGATCCGGACCCCGCGGTCCGCGCCAGCGCCCTCTCCGTCCTCGATCAAATCGATACCCCCCGTACCGCCGATCTGCTGGTGGGCGCACTGGACGACCCCTCTTCGGACGTGCGCAAGGCCGCGGCCTACATCGTTGCCGGGAAACGGCGCGACTGGCTGATGGAACCACTGGTCGGGGCCCTGAGCGCCCCCGGCGTTTTCGCCCGCAAGACCGCCCTGGAAGCGTTGGGGGGCCTGCCCGACGCGGAAAAGCGGCCGGAACTGGCGGCCATGCTCGATGACGAGGACCGGGGCATCCGGCTCGCCGCTCTTGCCATCCTGGGGCGCAACGACCGGTTCCCTGCGGGGCCGGTCCTGAACCTCCTGGCCGACCCGGATTGGCGTGTCCGGGAAGCCGCCTTCGCCCTGCTCGCGCCCCGGAACGACCCGGGAACAGCAGACCGTTTCCTGGAACTGCTGCGCGCGCGCGAAAGCTCCGGCCGCCGGTATGCCATTCTCTGGCTGGGACATCACCGGGTGGTGGCGGAGGAGGAGGTCGCCGCCTGCCTGAACGATTCCGACGCCGAAGTCCGGAAACTGGCGGTCGCCTACCTGGGGGAGCACGGCGGAGCCGGTTTCCTCTCCCGGGTCGGCGCCGGAGCCCGGGACCGCGACTGGGCGGTGCGTCAGGCCGTCGCCGAAGCGCTGGCCCGCAACCGCGGCCCCGGCGCGGTACCCGTGCTTATGAAACTGCTCTCGGACACCGATTGGCGGGTCAGGGAAACCGCGGCGGTTTCTCTGCAGAACTATCCGGGCCCGGAAACGGCGCAAGCCCTCTTGCGCCTTCTGAACGACGACGACCCCCGAACCGTCGTTCTGGCCGTGCGCGCCCTAGGCGGCTTGGGGGAGCCGCAAGCGGCGGCGGAGATCGCGCGCATCGCTTCCGATTCGAACCGCGCCGTCCGCGAAGAAGCGGCTTCCTCACTGGGAAGGCTGGGGGGAGCGACGGCGGCCCAAACCCTGATCCGGCTGCTCGGGGACGAAAGCCCGCGGGTCAAGGCGGCGGCGGCAAAGAGCCTGGGCCGGTGCGGCGACCGGGGGGCGGCCCTGGCTCTTCTGCGGCTGGCGCTGGAATCGAACCAGGAAGTCAGAACCTCGGCCCTGGATTCCCTGACCTCGCTCGACCCGGAATGGACCGAGGAAGAACACAAAGAAGCCGCGGACCTGATCTATAGCGCCCTCGCTTCCCCCGATTTCAGAATTTCGGATTACGCGCTCGGCCAGGCCGGGAAACTGGGCGATGCTCCCCTGGTGGAACGTTTGCTGCTCATGCTCGAAAGCGGGGACTGGCGGCGGCGCGGCAAGATCGTGGATGCCCTGGGCCGGTCCCGGGACGCCCGGGCGATCCCCGCTCTGATCAAGCTTCTGGGAGTAAGGGATCCCCTCCTGGGAGCGACGGTCCCGCAAGCAATTCTCTCCATCGGGGGCCCGGAAACCGCGCCCCTGCTTTTGGAAGCTCTTCCGGAAGCGGGCGAGAATAAAAAAATAGCGGTCGTCCGGCTCCTGGGAGAAATTCGAGACCCCGGTTCGGTCGCCGGCCTCATGAACGCTCTCGGCGATCCCCAGGCCCCGGTGCGCGCCGCCGCCGCCGCCGCCCTGGCCGAACTGCCCGATCCCCGTTCCATACCCCCTCTTCTGAAAGCGCTCCAGGACGACAGCGCTCCGGTGCGGGCGGCGGCCGCCGCCGCCCTGGGAAGAAGAAAAGACTGCTGGATCGCCGAGTCCCTCTATCGCCTGGGAGGCGATCCTTCGGTCGAAGTCCGGCGCACGGTCATCGACGCCCTGAGCAGGATGGGATGCCCCGACGCGGTCCCCGCCCTGACCAAGGCGCTCGACGACCCCGACCGGGAGGTCCGGGAAAAAGCCGTCGAGGCTTTGCGGACGCTCGACACTCCCGGGGCCGTCCGGAGCCTGGTCGAGGCGACGGCGGAACGCAACGATGCGACCGGGGACCTGGCGGGCGAAGCCCTGGGCGAAGCCGGCGCCATCGCCCCCCTCCTGGAGGGGCTCCGGAGTCCCGACCCCGAAACCCGGGCAATAACGGCTCAGCGCCTGGGAGAATTAAGAGCCATGGAGGCCTCCAATATGCTAATAATGTCCCTTGACGATCGGGAGCCCGCGGTCCGGACCGCCGCGGCGGGGGCGCTGGGGAAACTCGGAGGAGAGGGAGTGATAGAACCCCTGATCGACACCCTTGAAGATCTGGAACCGGCCGTCCGGGAAGCGGCGGCGCACTCGCTCCAGCTGCTGACCGGAAAAGACTTTGGTTATGACGCCAATGAATGGCGACGCTACTGGAAGAGGGCTCACTAGCGCCGGCCGCCGGCCCGGGGGCGGGGCCGGGGGCGGGTTCGAGGCCGAGTTTCACATCTCCCGCCGGGCGCGGGAGCGCTACGGATTCTCCGCTCTGCTGTACGCCTTGGACGGCAACGCCGTCATCTCCGATCAAGACGCCGTCCGGGAGATCGTGGCCGAGATCAACGCCCGGCGCCCGGGGGAAAACGCGGTCAGGGCGGGGGATGTCAACGCCATCGGCCTGATCGACGAGATCTGGCATTATATGGTCCGGTTCTACCGCCGCGCCAAACGCCCCGGGACCCTGGGCACTCTGGAAAAACACCTGGAACGGACCCTGGGCGCCGGCGCCCTCGACGGGCTGCGGCTCGCCTTCGTCGAAGAGTTCCCGGGGAGTTCTGTCGTTCGGGGGGGGGAATCCCCTCAAGCGTATTTGGCCGGGAAAACCGCCGGGCAGCTCAACCGGCGCCGGATTCTGGAAGAGATGCTGATGCTGGGCCTGGCCAACCGCAATCCGGCTTTTTCGGTAGTGGCCGAGTTCTTCGACGAATCCCCCCTGGAGAACCGGGAAGGCTATCGCCGGTTGATGGATGAATTCCGGGCCTTCTTCAGAACCCAACCCGGATTCGGCAGGGGGAACAAGGACCTGGTTTCTTTCCTGGTCGAACCCATCGTCGCCGCCCCTCATTCGCTTTCGGATCAACTCGAGTATATCTACCGCCACTGGGGCGAATACCTGAATGAAGAACTTCTCGGCCGCCTCCTGGTCGGCCGCGACATTATCCGTGAAGAGGAAAAGGAGCGGCGGGACGCGGGGGGAGGCCCGGGCGGCGCCGCGGAAACCGCCGGGGCCGGACTGCCGCTTCCCGGCGGCGGCGCGGCGCGCGGGTACCCCGAGGACTACGAGGCCTTCAGCCCGGACCTGGATTGGATGCCGCGCGTCGTCCTCATGGTGAAAAACATCCATGTCTGGCTCGACCAACTCTCCCGCAAGTACGGGCGCCGCCTGAGCCGACTCGACCACGTGCCGGACGAGGAACTCGATCTGCTCCGCGACCGCGGGTTCACCGCTCTTTGGCTGATCGGGATCTGGGAGAAGAGCCGCGTATCCCGAACGATCAAACAGACCTGCGGAAATCCCGACGCGGGGGCGTCGGCCTATTCCCTCTACGATTACGCGATCGCCGGCGCCCTGGGCGGCGAAGAAGCCCTCCGGAATCTGAAATCCCGGGCTATCCGACGCGGGGTGCGGATGGCCAGCGACATGGTCCCCAACCACACCGGAATCTACTCGCGGTGGGTGGTGGAACATCCGGATTGGTTCGTGCAGCTGCGGGTTCCCCCCTTTCCCGGATACGGCTTCAACGGGCCCAACCTTTCCGAAGACCCCCGGATCTCGGTTTATATCGAAGACGGCTATTGGACCCGCACCGACGCCGCCGTGGTCTTCAAGCGGGTCGACCGCCTGACGGGGGACGTCCGGTATCTGTACCACGGCAACGACGGCACCAATATGCCCTGGAACGACACCGCCCAGCTCGACTATCTCAAGCGCGAGGTCCGCGAAGCCGTCATCCGCACCATCATCCACGTCGCCCGGTCGTTCCCCATCATCCGGTTCGACGCCGCCATGGTCCTGACCAAGAAACACTTCCAGCGGCTCTGGTACCCGCCCCCGGGCTCGGGAGGGGACATTCCCTCCCGGGCGGGGAGGGGGCTATCGCCCGCGGAATTCAACCGCCGGTTTCCCAAGGAGTTCTGGAGGGAGGTGGTGGACCGGGTGGCGGCCGAGGTTCCGGACACCCTGCTGCTGGCGGAAGCTTTCTGGCTCCTGGAGGGTTACTTCGTCCGCACCCTGGGGATGCACCGGGTCTACAACAGCGCGTTCATGAACATGCTCAAAATGGAGAACAACTCCCAATACCGCACCCTCCTCAAGGATTTCCTGGAGTTCGAACCTCAGATTCTGAAGCGGTTCGTCAACTTCATGTCCAACCCCGACGAGGCCACCGCCGCCGAGGGCTTCGGGGACGGGGACAAATACTTCGGAGTCTGCTCCCTCATGGCCACGCTCCCCGGACTTCCCCTTTTCGGGCACGGCCAGATCGAAGGTTTCCGGGAGAAGTACGGGATGGAATTCCTCAGAGCCACCCAGGCCGAACCCGTCAACCGGGGTCTGGTCCAACGCCACGAGCGGGAGATCTTTCCTCTCCTGAAAAAACGTTACCTGTTCAGCGACGTCGCAAACTTCGTACTCTACGATTTCTTCCGGGAAACCGGCGCGGTCGACGAAAACGTTTTCGCCTATTCCAACCGCCACGGCGCGGAACGGGCGCTGGTCCTCTACCATAACCTCTACGCCGATACCGCGGGGTGGATCCGGGTTTCGGCCGCCCAGGCCGAAAAACGAGGCGGCCGCAAGACCGGGCTCAGGCAGTCGACCCTGGCCGAAGGCCTCTCCCTCAGAACCGGCGAGGAGGATTTCACGCTTTTCCGGGAACTGCGCAGCGGCCTGGAATATATCCGGTCCAGCCGGGAGCTGCAGGAAAAGGGTTTCTTTACCCGCCTCGGGCCCTACCAGGTCAAGGTATTCGCCGACTTCAGGGTCATCCGGGACGGCCCCGAACGGGCCTTGAGCGCCCTGGAACGGAACCTCAGGGGCCGGGGCGTGCCCAACCTCGACCATGAGATCCGCAAGCTTCATTTCGGACCCCTCCACGCCGCTTTCAGGTCCCTCTACAACCGCACAACCGTCGAGGAAATGCTCGCGGCGGCGAGGGAGAGCCGAACCCCCGACGAATACGGCCGCCGGGCGAAGGCGATCCTGGATCCGGTCCTGACCGCTCTCTTCGCGGCCGCCTCCGGCTACGGAGGGGGTATCGACGAAGAAGCGGTCGGAACCAGCCGAAGGGCGCTGGAGGCGATTTTCCTTCTCGAAGGGGACGAGAACCTCCCGGGCTGGACCAGCAGCCGCTACAGCCGCCCCGCCCTCCGGAAATTCCTGGAGCTCCGGCGGCTCCCCGGCGCACCCCCGCGCCCCCTGGGGTTGTTGATGCTCTGGTCCTGTCTGCGCGAAGTGATCGGGGGCGGGCGCCGCAATACCGTCGAAGTATCCCGCATGAAAAAATGGTACCTGGACGAACTGGTGATCGAGTTTCTCGAAGAACTCGGCGGCGACTGGTCCGCGGCCCGCGACGACCTCGACCTGCTCACGATCATGCTGGCCGAATTCACGGATCTGCGGAAGATCAAAACCAAAAACCACCTGTATCTTTTCGCCCAGGTTTTTCGGGACGACGTCGTCCGGCGCTACCTGCGCTTCAACTGGTACGCCGATACCCTCTGGTTCGACCGGGAAAGTCTTTCCCGGATGGTCTTTTGGCTTTTCGCCACCTCCGTCCTGGAAAAAGCGGCGGCGGGAGCCGCGGGTGAAGCTCCGCGGGTGAAGGGGCTGGTTCTTTACCGGGCCGCCGGGAGGCTGGAGACACTGGCCGAAGCCGCCGGGTTCAAGGTCAAGGAATTTATCCGGGAGATCGCCCGGGCCCGGGCGCCGCGGAGGCGCGCCGCCGCGGCTGCCCGAAAACGGAAACGGCGGTGAAGTTCCTGGCGGTATCGGGGGGGGACGCTCTCTCCCGCGAAGCGACGATCGTCGCGCTCGTCGGCGGTTTCAGCCGGAAAGGATGGCGGGTGGGAGTGGTCTCGCACCGGATTCTGGGGTCCGGGGACGAAGCCGGCGGGGCGCCTCGGAACTATGCGGCGGCGGGGGCGGTCCAGGTTCTGGCCAGCCGGGGACGGGAAATCGTCCCTCCCCAGAAGATCGCGGGCCTCACCCCGCTGCGCCGGGCGGCGGCCCGCTATTTCAACGCCGTCGACCTCCTCATCTCCGAAGGGTATCTCGACCCGGTCCCCCGGGTGGTCGTCCAGGACGCGCGGGGAAAATCCCCCCTGCTTTTCCGCAAAGACCCTTCGGTCGTGGCCGAAGTGGGGAAGGAGAGGGGAGGTGACGGGGGGCCGCCGGTATTCGAACCGGGGGAGCCGGAAGCCCTGGTCGAATTTCTTGCCAAGGTTCTGGCGGACGCAACCTGACTTATGGTAGAGTCCCTGCGGTCGGCCGCCGGCCCGGGCGAGGGTTCCGGGCCGCAATTTCAAGTCCCCGGCTGAAGCCGGGGGAAAGGAGGAACGCGATGAAGGTACCGCCTCCCTGCAAGGTATCCCAGGAAGAGATCGTCTTCCAGGCCTCGGAGATCGAAGCCCTGCTCCAGCCCCCGCCGATGCAGCTCAAACCTTTCGATCCCTGCTGGATCACGCTGAAAGGCAAGGACATGGTTATCCGCGAGGCCAAACCGGAGGAGATCGATCTGCTCTGCGATTATCTGCGCCAGATCCTCGACAGCCCCCAGTTCGCGGAAGGAAAGGATTATTACGACATCGTCAGCGCCCGGATCTACGCGGAGCTGCTGGGCGTCAAGCGCAAGCGCCTCAAGGATCCCTATACCTTCGTGGGCTGCGTCGACGGCGAACTGGTCGCGTTCTGCAACGGCCGGCTCTTCGACGAAGACATCAACATCTCCCTGCATACCATGGCCCTGGCCCGGGGGATGAGGGCGGGCGCGGTCATGTACTACGCCAAATGCGAATACTGCTTCGAGCAACTCGAACAGCAGGAGTTCTGGGCCACCTACGAGAGCATCAACGGGCTCAAGCGCTGGGGGCTGGGAATGTGCCAGCCTTCCTACCCGTGGCCGGATATGCAGCACGAACTGGGCGGCGCCAAAATCTTCTACATCACCCGCGAGTATTGGGATGCCCGGGTCAAGAACTACCTGGCCGACATGGTCGGAGCCGAGATCAAGCGCCCGGTCCCGGACGACTTGATGGAGAAAAACGACACCCTCAAGCTTCCCCAGGGAGTAAACATCTGACCCGGGGAAGGCGTTCCGGAGAGAAGTCGGGGGGCGCCCGCCCCGGCGGGCGCTCCCCGGTTTTTCGGGCAGTCGGCATGATCAGAAACGTCATTCTCCCGATCCTGGCGGCGATCACGTTCTGGCTGGGGGTCCAACCTGCTTACCCTGAATCCGAGACCGTTCTCGCCGGAGATTTTTTCTTCTCCCCCGGCTGCCGCGAATGCCGCGAAACCCGGGAGTTCGTGGCCGGACTCGCCGACAAATACGGCCTGACGCTCGATTTGACCGATCGCGACATCACTTCCCAGGAAGGCATGGAACTGCTCTGGGCCTGGGAGGACCGGACGGGCAAGACCAGCGACGATCCCACCGCCCTGGCGGTGGGAGGGCATTTCCTGGCGGGGGAAGACGATGTCCGGAACAACCTGGAGGATCTCATCCTTTCGGGCGAATTCCTGGACAAAGCTCCGCCGCCCGAACGGGAACGGACCGCGGAGGAGGAATTTTCCCTCTTTGCCCCCGGAACCGTGGCCGCCGCCGGTCTCATCGACGGAATCAACCCCTGCGCGTTTACGGTCATGGTCATGCTCATCTCCTTTCTGACCGTGACCGGGGGCACCCGCAGCGCGGTCCTCCGGGCGGGCCTCTCGTTCTCCCTGGGCGTCTTCCTCACCTACCTGCTCATCGGCGCCGGGCTTTTCGGAGTCGTCCTCCAGAGCGCCCGCTACCGCACCCTGGCCGACGTGATCTACCTCCTGGTCGGGGTCGGTTCGGTGGCGCTGGGCCTGATCACCCTGCGCGACGCGGCGGCGGTCTACCGGTCGCGGGAACTGAGCAAAGCGCGCCTGAGGCTTCCCGATCAGTTCCTGCGGCGGATTCAGCGCGTGCTATCCGGCAAACTCACCTCACCCCGGCTGATCGCCTCCGCCTTCGTCACCGGGTTTCTGGTTTCTCTGCTGGAGCTGGTCTGTACCGGGCAGGTCTACCTCCCCACCATCATCATGATCATGAAGAAACCGGCCCTGCGCGCCCATGCCTTCGCCTACCTCCTGCTCTACTGCCTGGCCTTCATCTTCCCCCTGGTGGCGGTGTTTTCGATCACGTATTGGGGGAGCGGCCGCATCCGGCTGGGCGAATGGAGCTCCCGGTGGGCCTGGTTGCTCAAACTTTTGACCGGCCTCCTGTTCCTGGCGCTGGGAGCGTTTCTGCTGGTCAATTTCTGACCGGTGCAGTATCCGCCGGGATCCGGCAATTATTTGCTTGCCGCCGGGGAGGGGACTTGAGGATACTGCACCATCGAAGCGCGGACCAAACCGCAGACGAAAGAAAAGGGGGGTCGAAATGAAACACGGCAACAGGCTGGCGTTCCGGCTGTTACTGCCCTCGATCCTGATCGGCGCCGCCGCGGCGCTGGTCTCGTGCAGCAGCAGCAGCGGGGGAGGGGATGAACCCGCCGCCGACATCTCCGGGAACTGGAGGGGGACCTACACCTCGGCCGAGGCGGGGGGGTTCATCTGGATGACCCTCAACCAGGACGGAAACCGAATTTCCGGAACCTTCGCCACCAGCGACGAGGGCGGGGGCACCATCGAAGGACGGGTGAACGGGGATTCGTTTACTTTCGATGTCGGACTCCCGGCTTTCTGCCCCGGCGACATCTCCGGCGACGGGGACGTGAACGGGGGCAGGATGACCCTGCATTTTTCGGGCTACGACTGCGAAACCACCTATACCAACGGCTACGCCGAGCTGAACCGCTATTAAGAAACCCGGCGCCGGGAGGTCCGGCCGAAGCGGTCCCTCCCTGCCCGGGAAGGAGTATCGATGCCCAAAATTCCGGAGAAAACCGCCAACGGCGCGCGCGGCGCGGGGAACCCCGTCGATCTGGCCGAACTGGTCGACCGGACCGGGGAAGAGATCGTTTTCCTGAAACGGCAACAGGAAGACCTCCAGAAGCAGAAGGCGGAGCTGGAGATATTGGAGAGAAAGCGCGGGGCCTTCGTCCGCGACCGCCGGGAACTTATCGCCGCATTGGAACAGGCGGCGGCGGTGCTGGACCGGGAGAGCGGCGAATTGAGAAAATCATGCTCCCTGGCCGAGTCCTATCGGGATGTGTTCCGTTCCCTTCTGGACGAACTTCAGTCGATAGAAGAGGAGCGCTGGCAGGCCGCCGAGGTCAAGGAGAACCTGGACCGGGCCCTGGCCGCGCTCACCCGCGCGCGGATCAAGTACGACGAAGGCCGAGGCAGGATCGCGGCGCTCAGCTGCGGTGAAGCGAAACGGGAGATCGTCATTCCCCCGGCCCCGGCGGGTCTCGAACTGCCGGGCCCCTGGGAACTTTTTTGGCGGGGGTTTTTCCTTTTTCTGCCCGCCGCCGTGCTGGCGGCGGCGGTTATCTTCATGGCCGGGAAGCTGCGGTAAAGGAGCCGCGGCTGCGCCTATCAAGCAAAGGAGCCGATATGGAAAACGAACGGATCGATTGGGAAGAGCAGGGATACGGGAGAACCGAACCCAGGGGCGCGGGGCCGCGCTTCGGCGCCCGGCTTCCGCAGTTCGGGCAGAGAGCGCAGCGCCTGGCCGTCTTCGTCGACGTCCAGAACCTCTTTTACTCGGCGCGCAACCTCTACGACTCCAAGATCAATTTCGACAAGCTCCGGGATTTCATCGTGTCCCGGAGGCGCCTGGTGCGCCTGGTCGCCTACATCGTGCAGAAGGAAGGGGTGGATCAGACGGCCTTTATCGACGCCCTCCGGCGCTTCGGCTACGAAACCAAGATCAAGATCCTGCGCGAGCGTCCCGACGGGACCGCCCGGGGCGATTGGGACATGGGCCTGGCGATCGACGCCGTCGCCGTGGCGCCCCGCGTCGACGCCGTCGCGCTGGTGACGGGGGACGGCGATTTCATTCCCCTGGTCGAATACCTCAAGAGCGGCGGGTGCCGGGTGGAGATCTTCTCCTTCGACCGCAGCACGGCCGGGGAGCTGAAAGCCGCTTCCGATCAGTATATCGCCATCGACCAGTCGCTGCTTATAAAGGATGCGAGAAAACCCGTGGTAGACTATGAGGCTCCAGGGGGCGGGGGGTATGAAAGGGAGGATGAGGATCTTCTTCCGGAGGATATGAGCTGATCCGCTTCCAGTACTCGGCGTGCCAGTCGCCGGCGTCGTCGAAATAGCCCGCCTCCCAGGCGAAACCGGGGCGTTCGGGCGCCCGCCAGTAACCCGGGACCCATTCCGCGGTTTCCCGGTGCCCCGGCACCCAGACCATCTCCCCGCCGTATCGGATCTCCGTTTCCATCGGTTCCCAGTAACCGGGAAGGTAGCGGCCGGCTTCGTCGAACCTCCCCTCGATCCAGGTATATCCTTCCCTACGCTCGGGGCGGTACCACGCTTCCAGGACGGCCCCCGAAGGCAGGGCGACTTCTTCCACCCGCACCATCTCCAGACGATCGCGCGCCGCCCGCGCCGGGTCGGCGGACTGGATCCGCGCCCAACCCGGAAGGGCCAGCAGGAAAAACCCCATTCCGTACACTACCCGCATTATCGATCTCCTCGTGACGATTCCATCTAAGCGCTGGCTTCACGCGGCCCAATTTTATAGCATCATCCGGCGCGGGAGCCAATAAAAAGGGGGCGCACATGGGCGATTTCAAGTTGGTCAGTTCCTTTCGTCCGCAAGGAGACCAACCCCAGGCCATCCGCCGGCTGGAGGAAGGGCTGCGGCGGGGCGAGCGGGACCAGGTCCTCCTGGGAGTGACCGGTTCCGGGAAGACCTTCACCATGGCCTGCGTGGCCGAGAAACTCAACCGCCCGACCCTGGTTCTGGCCCACAACAAGACCCTGGCCGCCCAGCTGTACGGCGAGTTTCGCGATCTCTTCCCGGAAAACGCCGTCGAATACTTCGTCAGCTATTACGATTACTACCAACCGGAAGCCTACCTGCCCGCAACCGACACCTACATCGAAAAAGATTCCTCCATCAACGAACAGATCGACCGGATGCGGCATTCCGCCACTCACTCCCTCTGGACCCGGCGCGACGTACTGATCGTCTCCAGCGTTTCCTGCATCTACGGCCTGGGCTCGCCGGCCGCCTACCGGGAAATGATGGTCGAAGTCGCGCGGGGCATGGAACTGCCCCGCGACGAACTGCTCCGCCGCCTGATCGACCTCTGGTACGAGCGCAACGACACCGACTTCCACCGGGGGATATTCCGGGTCCGGGGGGACACGGTCGAAATCTTCCCGGCCTACGAGGAGGACCGGGCGCTGCGGGTGGAGTTTTTCGGCGACGAAGTCGAAAAGCTCTCCTGGGTGGACCCGCTGACCGGGAAAACGCGGCGGACGGAGGAATCGGTCCGGATTTTTCCGGGAAGCCACTACGTCACTTCACGGCCCGACCTCGACCGGGCGGTCTCCGGCATCCGCCGGGAGCTGGAAGAGCGGCTGGAAACCCTCGGGAACGCCGGGCGGCTGCTGGAGGCTCAGCGCCTGGAGCAGCGCACCCGCTACGATTTGGAGATGATGGGGGAAATCGGGTATTGCGCCGGCATCGAAAACTATTCCCGGCATCTCGACGGCCGGCGACCGGGAGAGCCTCCGGCCACGCTCCTGGACTACTTCCCCGACGATTTTCTCCTCTTCGTCGACGAAAGCCATATCACCATCCCGCAAGTCCGGGGCATGTACCGCGGAGACCGGTCACGGAAAGAAACCCTCGTCCGGCACGGTTTCCGGCTCCCTTCCGCCCTCGATAACCGGCCGCTCACGTTCGATGAATTCCAAGCCAGAATCGGTCCGGCCGTCTACGTCTCCGCCACCCCCGCCGAGTACGAATTGAAGCGGGCGGGGAAGCGGGTGGTGGAGCAGATCATCCGGCCCACCGGATTGATCGATCCCCCCATAGAAATCCGGCCGGCCGAGGACCAGGTCGACGATCTGATCCTCGAAATCGGGGACCGGCGGAAAAGAGGAGAGCGGGTTCTGGTGACTACCTTGACCAAGCGGATGGCCGAAGACCTGGCCGACCACCTGGAGGAGCGCGGCATCAAGACCAAGTACCTCCATTCCGACATCGCCACCCTGGAAAGAACCGCTCTCATCAGGGACTTGCGCCTGGGGGTTTTCGAGGTTCTGGTCGGAGTCAATCTCCTCCGGGAAGGGCTGGATATCCCCGAGGTTTCACTGGTGGCGGTGCTGGACGCGGACCGGGAAGGTTTCCTCCGGTCGGAACGTTCCCTGATCCAGATCTGCGGTAGAGCCTCGCGGAACCTCAACGGCAAAGTCATCCTCTACGCCGCCTCCACCACCGATTCCATGGCCGGGGCCGTACGGGAGACCGCCCGCAGAAGAAAGCTGCAGAAAGCCTACAACCGGAAGCACGGGATCACCCCGGAAGGAATCCGCAAGGATATCGGAGACATTCTCGGAAGCGTCTACGAGGCGGACTATCCGGCCATCCCCTCGATCGCGGAGGATGACGAGCCGTTCGCCGCCCCCGGGGAACTTTCCGAACGGCTCGATCGCCTGGAACGGTCGATGCGGAAACTGGCCGCCGAATACCGGTTCGAGGAGGCGGCGAAGGTGCGCGACCGATGGTTGGAGTTGCGAAGGCTCCGCCTGGAACTGGGGGGAGAGGACCGTGAGGAACCGACTGAGGGATAAGGCCCGAAGTTTTCCCGCCCTCCCCGGGGTGTATCTGATGAAAAACGCCGAGGGCGCGATCCTCTATGTGGGGAAGGCCAAACGTCTGAGAACGCGGGTGCTCAGTTACTTCCGCCCCGGGGGGGACGGCCGCCCCCGGATACCGTTTCTGCTCTCCAAGACCTCCGAGATCGAGTACCTGGTCACGGACACGGAGCGGGAAGCCCTGTTTCTGGAGAACAACCTGATCAAGAAACACCGTCCCCCCTACAATATCTATTTCCGCGACGACAAGACCTACTACCATCTCCGAATCGATTTTTCCGAGGAATATCCCCGCCCGGCGCTGGTCCGGAATCCCCGGCGGGACGGGGCCCGTTACTTCGGGCCCTACTCCTCGGGCCGGTCGCTGAAAGCGACCCTGCGCTACCTGCGCAAACTCTATCCTTTCCGCACCTGCCGCGAGGGCGTCTTCCGCCACCGCTCCCGCCCCTGTCTTTTCCACCAGACCGGCCGTTGCCCCGCTCCCTGCGTCGGCCTCGTCCATCCCCGGGAATATCGGAACAATCTGGATTCCCTGATCAAGGTGTTGGAGGGAGGGGCCCCGGAAGTGGAGGCGGAACTGAAACGCGCCATCGCCGAATCCGCCGACCGCCTCGATTTCGAAAAAGCCGCCGAGTTCAGGGATCGGCTGGCGGCCTTGAGGGAACTGGGAGAAAAACGGCTCGTCAGCCGCGCGGGCGCCCCCGATCTCGATGCCTTTGCCTTCGCCGAAGGTCGCGGGGGCACGGCCTTCCATGTTCTCCGGACCAGGAACGGCCAGGTCGAGGAAGGAATCTCGGCCCTGTCGCGCGCCCGGCTCCCCGACCGGGAAGAGGGGCTGGAATCGTTCGTTTTGCAGTTCTACCGGCGGCGCGAGATCCCCGGGCTGATTCTGTTGCCGTTTCCCCTTTCGGGCGCGGCCGCCCTCGGCGAAGTCCTACGCGAGCGGGGAGGGGGGGGCGCGCCCCGCCTGCTCGTCCCCCGGCGCGGAGAAAACCGGAAGCTGGTCGGCCTGGCGGCCCGGAACGCCCGCCATGCCCTGCTCCGCGACGGGGGACGGACCCGGCTCGCCGGGACCCTGGAGGGCCTCCAGAACCGTCTGCGGCTGTCCAACTACCCGGCCCGTCTGGAATGTTTCGACATCTCTTCCCTGGGGGGGCGGGAAGCGGTGGGTTCGATGGCGGTTTTCAGGGACGGCGAAAAGTCCCCCGGCGACTACCGCCGCTTCCGGATCCGGGCCGAAGGCGCCGCGGACGATTGCGCCATGCTGGCCGAGATCCTGAGGCGTCGGCTCCGCGACCGGGGAGGGGAGGCCGGGATCCCCGACCTGATCGTCCTCGACGGCGGCAAGGGGCAGTTGGGCGCCGGGATGAAGGTGCTCGAGGAACTCGCCGTCGGCGGCCCCGACCTGATCGCCCTGGCCAAGGAACGGACCAGAGGAGGACTCAAGCTCCGGGACCGGGTGTACCTCCCGGGCCGCAAAAACGCGGCCGGGCTCCTCCCGGGCACGCCGGAGTTCAAGCTTCTGATCCGAGCCCGGGACGAGGCCCACCGCTTCGCCGTTTCCTATCACCGGGCACTGCGCCGGAAGCACGCCCTGGAATCCACACTGGAAGAGATCCCCGGCGTCGGACCCGTGCTCCGGAAGCGCATTCTCGAAAAGTACGGGACCGCGGACGCCGTCGCCGGCGCCGACCCGGAGGGACTGGACGCCCTCCCCGGAATCGGACCCGATCTGGCCCGCCGGATCGTCGCTACGGTCCGGGCCCGCAAGGAGCGGCGCGCGGGAAAAAGGTGAAAATTCTTTTCCGGGGGCGCGTCAATTTCTATAATCGCGGGACGGAGCCTAACCGCCGTCGGGAGGGGAGATGCGGATACTAGGAGCGTTGTCGCTGGCCGGAGCCGTTCTCCTGGCGCTGCCGATGTCGGCGCCGGCCGAAAAACGGGACGTGCGCATCGGCCTGGTGGCCGAAGGCCCTTACTATCTGGAAGAAGCGTGCTGGGAACGGTTTCGCGAGGAGCTGGCCGTGCTCGGCGGCGAAAACGTTTCCTTCTCCTTCCCGGCCGACCGTCAGTTGATCGGGAATTGGGAACCGGATTCGATCCGGGAATCGTGCCGACGGCTGCTGGAGGCGGAAGACGTCGATTTCGTCGTCGGGATGGGCCTGGTCCCCTCCGCCTATTTCTATTCCCAGACCGACCTGCCCAAGCCGGTGGTCCTTTTCGGAAGCATCGACGGCGATCTGCTCGGGTTCGAAGACGAGGAGGGCCGTTCGCCCGTGCCCAACCTCACCTTCCAGCTCCGGCGGGGCAAACTCGATTCCGAACTCGCCTGGATCAAAAAACTGGCCGGGGACCGCCCGGTAACGGTGCTGCTGGACCCGGAACTCCTGGAGGCGCTCCCGGATCTGGAGGAACGGGCGCACGCCGCCGAACTCAGGAACGGGTTGAAGTTGACGCCCGCTTTCTACGGCGACACCGTGGCCGCGACTTCGGGAAACCTGCCCCCGGATACCGGGCTGGTCTATCTGACTCCCTCGGCCCGGTTCAACACCCCCGACAAGATAAGCGCGCTCCTCGAGGAATTGAACCGCCGCCGGCTTCCCACCTTCGCCTTCGAAGGCACGCGCATCGTCGAACTGGGAGCGCTGGCGGCGCTCTTTCCCGAAAGCGTGGAAAAAGCGGCCCGGAACGCCGCCCTCAAGGTCTACGAGATCGCTCGGGGAGAGCCCCCCGCCGATCTCAGCGTCCTCTACCACGAAAAAGAAGAGTTCACCATCAACCTCGAAACCGCGCGCCGGATCGGCTACTACCCGGGCTTCGAACTCCTGATGCAGGCGACTCAAACCGGCTCTCCCGATCCCGAGGGGCCGCTCCTCACCGTCCCGGGAGCGGTGGGCGTAGCCCTGCGCGAGAACCTGAGGTATCAGATCGCCCGTAGAGAGCTGGAGGAAACCCGCGCAGAGTACCGGAAGGTCCTCTCCTCCCTCTTCCCCCATATCGAAGCCGCCGCCGCCTACCAGAGAGTCGATACCGACCGGGCCAAAGCTTCGGGAGGCTTCATCAACCGCTGGGAGACACGCGCCACCGTGGGCGCCGACCAGCTCATCTTCGATTACCCGACCTGGAAAGCGGTGGCGCTGGCCGCCCTGGCCGTAGAGTCGGCCGAAATCGGCGAAGAAGCGGCCCGCCTCGACACCGCCGCCGACGCCATCCTCGCCTATCTCGGCGTGCTTCAGGCCCAGGAACTGGAACGGATCCAGCGCGAGAACCTCGCCGGGACCCGTAACCACCTCGACACCGCCAAAGTCAGGCTGGAACAGGGCGTGGGAAACCGGGAAGACATCCTCCGCTGGGAGGCACAGTATAAGAACGTTCTCTCCGCGACGGTGGCCGCCCGCTTTTCGCTGCAGAAGGCCCGGCTGGCCCTCAACCAGGTTCTCAACCGCCCGCAGGAATCTCCCTTCCGACTCGATCCCCTCCGCGGGGCCGAACCCTGGGAGGGGACCCTCTTCGGCGACCGCCGCCTCGATTCCCTCTTTCAGAACTGGAGGGAAGCCGATCTGCTCCGGGAGTTCCTGGTCGAAGAGGGGAACCGCCGTTCGCCCGAGGTTCGCGCCGCCCGCCTGACGCTGAGCATGGCCGAAGCCGACCTGGAACGGGCCGGGACCCGGATCTGGACGCCCACGCTGTCGGCGCGCTTCGAGTATTCCCGCCTTTTCGACGAAGAAACCTGGGACCCGATCACCCAGTCATGGGGGAACGCGGGGGAGTATCCCGACGACGACGAGTGGTTTTTCGGGGCTTCGGTCAGCATCCCCGTCTGGATGGGGGGGAGCAACTGGGCGGAGCTGGGCCGGGCGCGCGCGGCGCGGCGTGCCACCGATGCCGGTGGTCGACGCGCTGCGCAGTGGCGCCCAAGTGGTGCTGCCGCGGCCAGCGCCGCTGGGCGGCGCACTGGTCGAGGAAACCTCGTTGATCTCGCGCTGGCTTGCCCAGCCCGGCGTCCGGATCGTCTGCACCACAGAGGGTTTCGCGTCTCCGCTGCACTCCGCCGGCCGATGGCTCGACTGGGCCGCAACGGCCCGTTCGGCCCGGTATGCGGCGTCAGCGTTGATGGCTGAACATCACCCCTCAGAGAT
>DAOSXE010000017.1 GCA_035380285.1 bacterium
AAACGTTGCCGGCTTGATCTCGCGCGCTGACCGAGATGACGTTGGTGCCGTAGGTAAAAGTGACCGAAGCCGCCCAGGTTTGTCCCGCAAACGCCGCCTCGGTTCCGCTGACCCACTCCTTAGGACTCCGAAACCGATAAAAAAACCCGCCTTCAAACGAAGACGGGTGAACACCCAGACGCCCATAGCTTGTGGGTTTCGCATACATTCCTAAGCCGTGTTATTCTTAATGAGTTTTCCTCGGTAAAGTCAATGCCATTCTTCGGTTTCGGGTCGATACATTGCGCAGTTTAAATAAATACAGTGCAAGGCTGTTTGCTCATTACAGGATATTAGTCCAGTAATTTTATAACCAATGACTTCGAAATTTCTAGATCAAGAAGGCTTGTAAGAAATTATAGGATTAAATACTGATAGGCAAAATATTGCAACAGCGCCCACTTAATCAATGGGACTCCGTAAGGAATAAAATTTTCACGCACAGGGCACCCCGGGGTAATATCTCCGCCATGAACTTCACGGTGAATCCACAGATGAGTGAGGGAGGAATTTTTGCACCTGATTAACTCTGAAAGGAAAAGCATTCAGAATACAGAACTCAGAATTCAGTAGCCCCCGATCCCGGCCCCTGGAGATTTTTGCACCTGTGAAAAGCATAGGGCATGGAGCATAGAGGACCCCATCTCGCCATCTTCCCCACCTTCATGAGCTTCATGTCCTTCATGGTCAAACTGCAGGCCTTCCTGCCGCAGGCAGGTCTGTGGACTCATTGAGGGGACTAGGCGGGGGGCCTGAACCCCGAACCCTGAACCCTGAACCCTGAACCCTCCTCCCCCTCCTCCCCCCCTCCCCTCATGTCCTTCATGGTCAAACTAGGATTACGCGGATTGAATGCCGCCCCAACCTCGTATATCCTTCCTCCAAACCCGCTTTTCCGGGCACAACCTTTTGAACGCGGATGAAACCGACCGATATTCGAACCGTTCTCGCCGAGCGCCCTTTCGTTCTGGCTCCGATGGCGGGACTGACCACGTCGCCTTTCCGGCTCCTTTGCCTGGAACACGGCGCCGGCCTGGCCTTGACCGAAATGGTCAGCGCCGAGGGTATCCGCCGCAAGACCCCCGCCACCATGGCGTACCTGGAAAGCCTGCCCGGGGAAGCTCCGCTGGGCGCGCACCTCTTCGGCCACGACCCCGAGGCGTTCGCCGCCGCCGCCGACGCACTGAGGGCGCTGGGGCGTTTTTCCTTCCTCGACATCAACTGCGGCTGCCCCGTGCGCAAGGTGACGCGGCGGGGAGCCGGCGCGGCGCTGATGAAGGAGCCGGACCGCCTGGCCGCCATCGTCCGGGCGGCGGCGGCTTTTTCGCTCCCGGTCACGGTTAAAATCAGGCTGGGCCTCGTCCCCGGCCGGCCCCTGGCCGGCGAAGCGGCGGCGGCGGCGGTCGAAGCGGGGGCCGCGGCGGTGTTTCTGCACGGAAGATTCGCGACCGCCCGCCACGCCGGGCCTGCCGACCACGCCCCCGCGTTCGGCCTGAGCCGAACCTGCGCCGTCCCCATTGTCGCCAACGGCGGCGTCCGCGACGGCTCCGCCGCCGCCGAGCTGATAAGCCGGGGGGGGCTCGCGGGCGTCATGATCGGCCGCGCGGCCCTGGGGAACCCCTGGATTTTCGAGGAAGCCCTGGCGGCCCGCAGCGGGGGCGCGTGGACCCCGCCGCCGGCCGCGGCCGTTATGGAAACAGTGGCGCGCCACCTGGAAGGAGAAATAGCCCGGACCCGCCGCCGGATCGGTCGCGTATATCCCGGAAACGAGCAGGTCGAAGCCATCGCCTGCCGGGCCTTCCTTCCCCACCTCTCCGGGTACCTGCGGGGTCGCCCCGGATTGAGCGATTTGAAACGGCGCTATTTCCGCGACGTCGCCACTGCGGTGGAAGTCCTGCGGGAAGCCGAAAAGCTGCTGGGGTTATGAAGGGACCTAATTGCTCCCGAACAGAACGACGATGCCGGCCTGCAGGGCCACGTAGCGGAAGTCGCTGATATCCCCGAACCCGCAGTTATAGGTGGCTTCGCATTCCAGGCCGATCCCGGCGGTGGAGAAATAATCGAAGCCGATTCCCGCCCGGCCGAACCCGCCGTCGTCCGTGGAGGAAGAAGGTTCGTCGAAGTAGGACGGCCAATCGTAGTCGATGCGCACCCACCCGTAGCCTCCCCCCACCAGCAGGTAGGGGCGGAAGCCGTCGCCGGCCGGGACCATGAGCTTGGCGTTGGCGGTCAGGCTGAAGGCGTTGAGCACGTGCCGGTAATCCGAGTCCCAGACGCTGTATTCGTAGACGTAGGGACCGGAATAGAGGCCGGTCACTTCCAGGGCCAGCCATTCGGCGGCGAAAATTCCTCCCTTGATACCGAGGGAAAGGGCGCTGTCCCAGTCGACTTCGTCGAGGTCGCCCGAGAAGACTTTGATCGAATACCCGAGCGTGGCCCCGAAGTAGGGCAGCCCGGCCAGCGGGCCGACCTCGCCTTTCCCCAGAGCGGGGGAGGCCGGAGTCGTTATCGGCCGCGTCTCCGGGCTGCCGATCTTCTCCACGGAAACGCCTCCCTCCTGCCCCCACGCCGCCCCGGCCGCCATCAGCGCCGCCGCCGCGATGATCCGCTTCATGATCGCTTCTCCTTTTCCCGAAACGCCCGCCTTCTCCTCGTCGAGACGGGGGGCGTCCGGGTCAGTCTCCCGTTTCCGAGTAGATATAGCCCTCGAGAAAAAGCGCGGCTTTCTCCAAAGCCCGGCCCCGGTGGCTGATCCGGTTTTTTATCTCGGGGGAAAGTTCGGCGAAGGTATGGTTGTAGCCGACCGGGATGAAGACCGGATCGTAGCCGAATCCGCCGCCGCCGCGGGGTTCTCGGATGATGGTCCCGCGGCAGACGCCCTGGACCGTTTTCAGGATCTTGCCGGGGACGGCGATGGCGATCGTGCAGCGGAACTGGGCGCCCCGGTCCTCGTCCGCCGTCTCTTCCAGGAGGCCGAGCAGCTTCATATAGCGTTCGTGGTCGGACAGCCCTTCTCCGCCGAAACGGGCGGAGCGGACTCCGGGCTTGCCCAGGAGCGCGTCGACCTCGAGGCCGGAATCGTCGGCCAGGGCCGGCATCCCGGCAGCCGCCGCCACCGCCAGGGCTTTCTTGGCCGCGTTCTCCTCGTAGGTCTCCCCGTCCTCCTCCACTTCCGGGACGTTCTTGAAATCGTCCAGGGAAAATACCCGGAACGGAAGCCCCGACAGCAGCTTTTTCAGTTCCGTTATCTTTCCGGTATTGCGACTGGCGACGGTCAGATCCATTGCCTTCCTCCGATTATTCCAGCACGCTTCTCTGAATTTCCAAAAGACGGCCGATGCCGTCGCCCGCCAGGGCGACCATGCGGGCAAGATCTTCCGGCGTGAAGGGGTCGTGTTCGGCCGTTCCCTGAACTTCGATCAATTCGCCGGCTTCGTTCATGACCACGTTCAAATCCACGTCGACGCGGCTGTCTTCCTCGTAATCCAGGTCGAGCAGATAACGCCCTTCCCAGAGCCCGACGCTGACCGCCGCCACCGGCGACGCCAGGGGAATGGCCGCGACCTGGCCCGATTTCTTGAGTTCCCGCAGGGCCAGCGCCAGGGCGACATAGCCTCCGGTGATGGCCGCGGTCCTGGTCCCGCCGTCGGCCTGGAGCACGTCGCAATCGATCCAGACGGTCCGCTGCCCCAGCAGCGAGAGATCGACGATCGAGCGCAGGGCGCGCCCGATCAGCCGCTGGATCTCCAGCGTCCGTCCGGTCTTGCGGCCGAGGGTGGCTTCGCGGTTGGTGCGGGTGGGGCCGGCGCCCGGCAGGATCGAATACTCGGCGGTAACCCAGCCCCGTTTCCGGGAAGAGTGCAGCTGTTCCTGGTAGAGCCAGTGGGGCACCCGCTCTTCAACGGAGGCGGTGCAGACCACCTTGGTCTGCCCCATTTCGATCAAGGCCGAACCGGTGGGCATCTCCACAAAACCGGGTATGATCTTGACCGGCCGCAGCTCGCCGTCTTTCCTGTCGTCGGCCCTCAATCCAGCCCCTTTCCCGGGGTTGTCGGACGCTTGAGGCATCCGTTCCTACGCCCGGCAGGATTCGAACCTGCGGCCTCATGCTCCGGAGGCATGCGCTCTATCCAACTGAGCTACGGGCGCCTGAACACGGTAAACTTGTATACTACAACCGCGCCGGGAACGAAAGGGAAAACATGCCGGCATCCCCGCGGGCGCTCCAGCACCCCTTTTCCTAAATTTCTGCTGGACAAACCGGCGCCCTTGTTTTAAAAACTGGAAAATACTTTCGGATCAGGAGTCCGGAAGACAACCCCACAACGAGGAGGTCGCTGCACCATGGCTAAGGTCAAGACCAAGAAGGACATCATCGACGGCATCGCCGCCGCCGCCGGGATCAGCAAGAAACAGGCCGGCACCGCTTACGATTCCCTGGTGGATATGGTCTATAAGGGCGCCAAGGCCAAGGAAGGGATCACCCTTCCCGGTTTGGGCAAATTCGTCAAGGCCCGCCGCAAGGCCCGCAAAGGCATCAACCCCGCCACCGGGCAGCAGATCAAGATCGCGGCCAAGACCGTGGTCAAGTTCAAGGTCTCCAAGAAAGCCCAGGACGCCATCGTCTAAGCGGCTTCGTCCCTTTTACCGCAAAAACGCCCGGCAGGCTCGCGCCTGCCGGGCGTTTTCTTTTCCCGGGGCACGGAGGCCCCGCCCCGATCAAGGGTTGGTCATTTGCTCGTCGTTCGAACTTCCGAAGTAGACGGCCGCTCCGTCCTTGATCAGCCATTTGCCGTTCGCCGCCCGGAAGACGGCCACGTCCATGGTCCCGTCGCCGTCGTAGTCGGCCGGGACCGGGACGTCGGTCGAAACTCCGTAGAAAGCGGTCAAACCGCCGCGCACCATCCACTTGCCCAGCGAAGGCCGCCAGATGGCTATGTCTTCGGCCCCGTCGCCGTCGTAGTCGGCGGGAACGGTTTCGTCCGTCACCAGACCGAAGTAAGCGGTTATCCCGTCCCGGATCAGCCACTTGCCCTGGCTGGGCCGGTAGACGGCGACATCGGTGGTCCCGTCCCCGTCGTAGTCGCCGGGGACGACGACGTCGGAACTCCCGCCGTAATACGCCGTCAGACCGTCCTTCACCATCCATTTCCCGGCCGCCGGCCGGAATATGGCGACGTCGGAGGTCCCGTCCCCGTCGTAGTCGGCCGGGACCGGCGTATCCGTGGATACTCCGAAATAGGCGGTCAATCCGTTTCGAACCAGCCACTTGCCGTTGGCGGGCCGGAAAACGGCCAGGTCCCAGGCCCCGTTGCCGTCGTAATCCCGGGGCACCGGGGTATCGGTGGAGAACCCGTAATAAGCCCTGGTGACGGTCCGGATCGCCCACAACCCGTTGGTGGGACGGAACACGGCGATGTCGGATGTGCCGTCCCCGTTGTAATCGCCGACGACCGCGCCCGCGGCCGGCGGCTTCGGCGTCACGGAGGGGGTGGGTATCGGGGTCGGGGGCGCGGTAGGCGTGGGGATGGGCGTGGGCGGGGGTGTGGGAGTGATCGGACCTGTCACCCGGACGTCGTCGAAGTAGAGGGTCCCGGTCTCGCCCAGCAGGAAACGGAACTTGAGCCGCGACGCCGAGGAAGCGAACCCGTACGGCCCGCGGATGAAGCCGACCGGGCCGATCTCCTCGACCCGGGCGATCTCCCGCCAGCCGCCGGCGTAGTACTCCTCGACCAGCAGCGCCGAGGAAGCGTCGACGCCCTCTCCCCGCAGCCAGAAGCTGACGTGCTCGGGTGAAGGCACCGAGAAGGTCCGGGTGGTGACGGCGTCGCCGTTGGCGTCGAGTTTGACGGAGGGGGATTCCAGGCCGAAGTAGCCGATGAGGGTCCCTACGTCGCTGTTGAGGTTGCACCCGTCGAACACCCATCCGGACGGGCGGGTTCCGAAGTCGAACCCGTCGAACCCTTCCTGGATGATGAGATGCTCGGGGGGCGTGGGCGTCCCGGTCGGGGGCGGGGTCGGGGTCTTGTACCCTTCGGGCGTGGGGGACGGGGTGAAGAGCTCCACCGCCGTCACTTCGACCATGTCCACGCAGACCCCCCATCCGTAGGCGGTGCTGGGGAGGAAGCAGATGTAGTAGTCGGAGCTGGCGGCGGGGAGGGAGAGGGTCCGCTTGGTCCAGGAGTCGACCGGGCTGGGGTAGGAAGCCAGTTCCTGCCAGGAACCGCCGGCCGAGGCCCGGTAGTAGACCTTCATGGTGTCGTAATCACCATCCCAGTCGCCCTGAGCGTGCCAGAAGGTCAGGGTGGCGTCGGTCATCCCCGGGGTGAAAACGATCTGGGGGCTGACCAGGCGCGTCTGCTTGTTGGCATAGTCGTCGTAAAAGAAGAGAGCGTTATAGGACCCCTCGTAGGCGGCGGGGGGAATCCCGCTGGGATCGCCGGCGCCGGCGGCCTGCCACCAGGGTTCGTCTCCGACCACCGGGTCCTCGGTCCAGCCGGGCCAGGCGCCTTCGAAGTCCTCGCTGAGGAGTATCCGCAGCCCCGCGGGCGTGGGCGTGGGGGTGGGCGTGGGGGTGAAGGAAGGGGTGACGGAGGGGGTCGGCGTCGGGGTCTTGTACCCGTACGGAGTCGCGGTCGGGGTGGAGGTCGGGGGCGCGCTCGGGGATGCCGTCGGAGTGGGGGTGGTCCCTTCGCGGACCCGAACGTCGTCGAAGGCCAGTTCCGATCCGGCCTTGGCGTAGGTAAAACGCACCTGGGTGGCGGTGCCGTTCAGCGGGTAGGGACCGGCCACGGTTCCGGTATCGGTTACCGCCAGGTCCGCCAGCGAACTCCAGCTCCCGCCGTAGAACTCCTCGACCAGCACGGTCCCCGAAGGGTTGCCCTCCACCCCCCGCATCCAGAAGGAAAGATCGCGGGGATTGGAGAAGGTCGCGGTCACCACTTGGTTGCCGCTGGCGTTGAGTTTGAGCGAGGGGTACCAGCGTCCGTAATAGCTGGACGGCGCGGTGTAGGTGTCGGTGTTCTGATCGCAGCCCACGAACGTCCAGCCCGAGGGCCGAACCCCGTTCTGAAAATCGTCGAAACCTTCGTAAAAAATATCGTCCGGCTGCCAATCGGTCAGGTTGTAGGCGGCGACGGCGAAATCCTGGTCGGTGGCGTCGCCGTTGCCGGGAACGCCGTCACCGGCGATGGTGGTGGCGTTGACCCGGATCGTCACTTCCCCCGAAGTCCCGGCGGGGAGGAACACGCATTCGTAGTTGTTCCTGACGTCGGGGGTTCCGCCGGGCTGGCTTTCACCCTTGGTGAAGTTGTTGCCGCGGTAGACGGTCCCGTCGACCTCGACCTCGAGATCGAGATCGTTGACGTAGGCGTTGCCGCTGGTGGCGCCGGGCGCGTCGGTCCAGGTCAGGGTAACCCTGACCGGCTGGGCCGAGGAAGTGATCGGGCAGCCGGCCTGTTCCCAGCTCTGGCCGGATTCGGTGAAGACTTCTTCCTGGTCGAAGAAATAGCGGTTCACCGACTCGTCGAAGGCGGTGCCCAGGTCGACCAGTCCGTACCCCTGGGAGTTGCTGGGGAGGTCGTCGTTGGCGTCCACGCCGGTCATGAACATGGCGCAGTTGATGATGCAGGCCTTGCGCAGCGCCGGGCTGGGGTCGGATATGCCCTGGACCCGGTCCAGCCAGTTGGCGAGGAGGGAGACGCACCCCGAAATGGCGGGGGTGGAATGGCTGGTGCCGGAACTTTCGGCGTACTTGGTCTGCCCCGAAGGGTTGTACTGATCGCAGACGCCGGTGCCGTCGTAGGAAGCGTCGTAGGAAGCGGCCCCGTGGATGTGGGTGCCCGGGGCGACGATCTCGGGCTTCACCCGGTCGTCGCTGCAGGGCCCGCGGCTGGAGAACCAGACGATATCCCGGATGTCGTCGGCGTCGGCCGGCGCCACCCCGCAGCCGTCGGTGTAGTTGAGGGCCGTATCCTCGTTCTCGCTGGCTCCGACGGTGATGACGTTCTTGGCCGTTCCCGGCGAGCCCACCGATTCCGAGGAATCGCCGTCGTTGCCGGCGGCGAAGACGAAGAGCATCTCCTGGTTCCCCACCGTTCCCGACTGGGCGTCGCGGGTCCGGGAATCGTAGGCCTGGGAATCGACGTCGTAGGCGCCGCCGACCGAGGCTCCCCAGGAGTTGCTGGTGGCCCGGACCCCGGCGGCGTACTGGTCGCTCACCATCTGGTCTTCATCGGGGTAGCTCCAGGCGCCGCTGTCGGCGAAAATCTTGGTCGAGGCGATCCGCCCGTAGGGCGATACCCCCAACCCCCAGTGGAAACCCTGGGAATCGACGTTGGCCGGGCTCCCGGAACCGTCGTTGTATCCTCCCACGATCGAGCAGTTGATGTTGCCGTGGCCGGCGACCCCGTCGGGCGACGAAATCCCCGAGGCCCCGGAGGCGATGACCGCGTATTGACAGCGGGAAGGCAGCCCGGCGTTGTTCAGCTCCCGAAACTCGGAGTTCCCCGGGCTGGCGGCGTTGCCGGTGTCGAAGCCGTCGTCGACGATGTCGACGATCGGATATTCGGCGGGATCGGTGGGAAAATTAAGGGAGGAGAGCCAGGCCAGGTACCCGGGGCCGGAAGGCCCGCTGCCGCCCCCGTCGAGGTTGCCCGAGATCACCATGTCCTGCCGTTCCCCGCAGGGTTTCGGTTCGACGTAAGGCTCGACCGTGACCACGCCGGGGACGGAGGCGATCGCCGCGGCGGCCGCGGCGGAGATCCGGACCCGGACGTTGAGGTAGCGCCCTCCCACGGCTTCGGTGGGAGGCATCAGCACCCGAGAGGAGCCGGCGGCGACGCCGCGGGCGGCCGCCAAGGCTCTCTTGCCGTAGTTGTAGAACTGCACCGTGACCGCGGTTTCTCCGTCGGCCCCGTCCAGCCGCGGGGAGAGCGCATAGTAAGGGTGGTATTCCCCGAAATATTGGACGGCCGGCGCGCCGGACGCGGCCGCCACCGCCTTCCCCTTGCCCTCGGGGATCCAGAGTATGTAGGCGTTCTGGGGAACGTACTGAACGATTTCGGCGCCGGCGGCGGTGAGGACTTCGAGGTCGGCATCGACGGGGGGCGCCGAGAACTGGACCAACATCAACCCTTCGCCGCTCCCGTTCCCGGCCAGCCGCGCCGGCGCGGGGACGGGCGCCGAAGTGTCGATCTTCTCGCGGTTGAGACAGATCGTGTCGAAATCGGGGCGGGCCCGGAAACCGTCGATCCCCCGGACGGCCGCCGCGTCTTTTCCCGGGAGTTCGTAGACGTCGTAGCTTCCCCGCCGCGCCACCAGCGTCCCGGGAACGTCCGGACTGCCGGCGGGGACCAGGACCTTCACGCCCGCTTCCGCCGAAACGGACAGGATCAGGGCCGCCACGGCCAGAAACACAACCGGCGCTTTTTTCATGGAATCCTCCCCTCTGATGGATCGTTTAAGGAAATTATTATCAAGTATCGATGCACCCCCGGCCGGTGTCAACCGGTTTTCCCGGATTCCCCGTCCGAATCCGTGTGCGCGACCCCGTTTTCCTTTCTCTTTCCGGGCAAATTCGGCTACCATACCGCACAGACCGAACCCGAACCGGGGAGGAGAGTATGGGTTTCTTCAATAAGCTCAAGAACATGGTGACCGGCGGCGGTGCCACGGTGAAGGTCGAGGTGGAGGAAGCCGTCTTCGGCGCCCCCTTCAAAGTCAAGGTCAAAGCGGTGGTGGGCGAAACCGATTTGGAGATCGCCGGCGTTTACTTGAAGGTGGCCGGAATCGAACGGGTCACGATCAAGGACGTCGAAGTCGCTCCGGCCGGCGAGAGCACCCCCGCCGTCCGCAGGGACGTGGAAGCTTCCGAATATACCTTCCAGACCCAGCTTTCCCTGGCCGGGGCGCAGAAGCTGGTCGCCCGCGGCGGCTATGATTGGGAAACGGAAGTCACCCTGCCCCCCCAATCCCAGCCCTCTTACGCCGGGATCAACGCCACCCACGAATGGAAAGTGCTGGGCGGTCTCTCCGCTCCCGGGAACGACCCCGACTCGGGGTGGGTCGCCGTCCGGTTCTCCTGATCGCCTCCGGCCGGACCGGGAACGGTCAGTCGACGGGGTTGCCGAAGCGGTCGATGTGAAATCGGCGACCGTTCAGCTCCACTTCCGCCCGGCCGCCGGTAAAGTCGTTGGCCAGTTGGAACCGGGGGGAGATGACCATCTCTCCCGAGCGGTCGATGTATCCCCACTTCCCCTGCATCTTGACCGGGGCCAGTCCCTCGCTGAAGTACACCGCCCATTCGTAGCGGAGCGGGATGACCACCTTCCCGGCGGTGTCGATGAAACCCCACTTGCCGTCGCGCTGTACGGCGGCCAGTCCTTCGAAAAACCCTTCGCCCCGATCATAATCGGGAGGAACCACGATCCGGCCGTCCGGGGCCCTATAACCCCATCTGCCCCCCACCTCGAAGTTCATGGGAGGCGCTTCGGCAGCGGGCGCCGGCGACGGCGGAGCGAAAGCGGGAGCCGCGGCGGACGCGGGAGCCGGTTCTTCGCCGTCTCCCCCGCAGGATACGCAGATTCCCGCCGCCGCCATGGCCAACACGTGGCGGATGATGTTCTTCATACCTCTCCTCCTTCCTTCATCGCTCCCCTCCCCTGCGCTTGCCATCATAAGCTTCGGGTCCGATTCTGGCCAGAAGTTCCTGTTTCATCTCCCACAGCTTCGTGGTCAGGGAGACATGGTAGATGTGGGGGTTGACCAGGCGCCGGACCCCGGGATCGAGCCGCTCGACGTCGCGAAGCCGGGTCGCCCTGATTTCGTCGAGCGGCGGATGGGGGCGAAGCAGTTTTCCCCCCTCCCACACCGCCTCCAGGAGCTTCTCCACGAACGATATCTGCTGGGAGGAAACCGTTCGCCGGCGCCCCGGCTCCAGCGGATGGTGAAGCACCAGGGAGTCGCGGGCGCCCGGGTCCTCGCCTTCCAGACCGAGGACGTCGGCCGACGCTTTTCCCCGTAGATCGTAGATCCTCCAGGCGACTTTCATCCCGGGGTTGGGCGTCTTGGCCGGGGTTTCGGACGCCTTGATCGCGGGTTCCCACGCCCCTCCCTCCTCCACCGCCACCAGCTTATACACTCCTCCCAGGGCCGGGGCGCCCCAGGAACTGATCAGCCTCGTCCCCACGCCGTACGCCAGCCGGCGGATGAGGCGGTCGGGATCGACGCCGTAGCGGGGAGCTTCCTGCGATACCTGGGTGACGATCTGCCAGATCACCAGTTCGTCCAGGTTGTTGGAAAGGACGATGACCGCGTCCTCGAAGCCGGCCGCGTCCAAAAGACGGGCGGCCTGGATGCTGAGGTGGGCCAGGTCCCCCGAGTCCAGACGAATCCCCACCGGCCGGTGGCCGCCTCGTTTCAGTTCCTCGAAAACCCGGATGGCGTTGGGGATCCCGCTGCCCAGGGTATCGATGGTGTCGACCAGGAGAATGCAGTCGTCCGGGTAAATTTCGGCATACGCCCGGAAAGCGTCCAGTTCGCTGTGCCCCAGCGCCAGAAAGAGCTGCACCAGGCTGTGGCCGTGCGTTCCCTTGGCGGGAAGCCCGAGCCGGCTGGAGAGCGCGACGTTGGAGCTGTAGTCGGCCCCTCCGATCAGGGCGGCGCGGGCGCCGGCGTTGCCGCCCCGCTCTTGAGCGCGGCGAAGTCCGAACTCGAGCAGGAGCCCACCCCGGGCGCTTTCGCAGAGCCGGGAAGCCTTGGTCGCCACCAGGGTCTGGTAGTTGATCTGATTCAGGAGCGGGGTCTCCGCCAGCTGGGCGAGAGCGATCGGGCCCCGGACCACGGTCAGGGGAACGCCCGGGTGAACCACCCGCCCTTCGGGCACCGCCTCCACGCTCAGAGGGGAAAAGTCGCCGTGCTCCCGCAGCCACTTCAGAAAGTCGGACCCGAACAGCGGGGCCCCGGTCCGGCTGCGTTGGCCGGCCAGGTAGTCCCGGCCGGCCGTTCCCAGGCGCGCGTTCGCCAGCCAATCCAGGAACCATTCCAGACCGGCGCAGACGCAGTAACCGGCCTGGTGGGTTCCGTAATCCGGGTAGCTCCGGAAAAAATGATCGAACCGCGCCGGCCGCTCGTGCAGGCCCAGGCGATAGTAGCAATGGGCCATGGTGAACTGGTACATATCGGTGAAGAGATACCCGAATTCGAGGGGGCTGTCAGGCATGCCCCGTCCCCGTTCCCCTTCTCCCGAAAGCCCAGGTCCATTCCGAGAGTTCCGCGGCGAGGGCGGCGTTGAGTCGCGACGGGCGGAAACGCCACTCCCAGTTTCCCCGGGCCGATCCCGGGGTATTCATCCGGGAAGCCGCCCCCAGCCCCAGAATATCCTGGAAAGGGACGATCGCCAGATCGGCGACCGACCCGTAAGCAAGGCGCACCATTTCCCGGGCAATGGATTCCTTGTCCGTCGCGGGGCCCAGATAGAGACGGATCCGACGGCGTTTGGCGGTGGAGGTTTCATGCTCGTACCACCCTCTCGCGGTGTTGTTGTCGTGAGTTCCGGTGTAGACCACGCAATCCGGTCGGTAGTTGTGGGGGGCATGCTCGTTGCCGGGCAGGTCGGTTTCGAACGCGAACTGAATGACTTTCATTCCCGGAAATCCGCACCGTTTCATCAAAGTCCGGACGGGGGGGGTGATTTCCCCCAGGTCTTCGGCGATGACCGGAAGATGTCCCAGTTCGGCCTTCAACGCCCGGAAAAGATCGAAACCCGGGCCTTTCTCCCACCGGCCTCCGCGGGCGGTGCGGGCTCCCGCCGGCACCGCCCAGTAAGCTTCGAAACCCCGGAAGTGATCCAGACGCACGTAGTCGAACAGGGTGAAAACGTGCCGCATCCGTTCCACCCACCAGGAATAGTTGTCCCGCGCCAGCGCCGGCCAATCGTAGAGGGGATTGCCCCAGAGCTGCCCGTTGCGCGTGAAATAATCGGGGGGAACGCCCGAAACCGCCCGCGGCCGGGAACCGTCCCCGAACTGGAAGATATCGCGGCGGCTCCAGACATCGGCGCTGTTGCGGTCCACGTAGATGGGGATGTCTCCGATCAGGCTTATTCCCCTTTTCGCGCAATCCTCATGAAACGCCTTCCACTGCCGGTGGAAGAGAAACTGAACGGCCGCGATCAGATCGATTTCGGAAGCCAGATCCCGGCGGGCCCGCTCCAACGCGGCCGGGTCCCGTTCCCGCAGTGGGCGCGGCCAGCGCCACCAGGGCTGTCCCCGACGCCGATCTCCGATCGCGCGGAAAAGCGCGTAATCGGGCAACCAGGGGGACCGGCTTTGAAATCGCGTCAACTCCTTCTCCAGGCCGACGGCGGCGATCCGGGAGGCGGCCCGGGAGAGGAGCTCGCGGCGGAAAGCTCCGACTTCCTCGTAGTCGACCCGAACCCGAAAGGGGCGCCGGGCCGCTCGCGCCTCGCGCGGCGAGAGCAGGCCGTCGTCCGCCATTCGTTCGGGACTGATCAGAAGCGGGTTGCCGGCGTACGCCGAAGAACTGCTGTAGGGGGAATTGCCGTGGGCCGGGGAGGTGGGAGAGAGGGGGAGTATCTGCCACAGGACCTGTCCCGAGGCGGCCAGGAAATCCGCGAATTCCCGCGCCGCCGGGCCCAGATCTCCGATGCCGAAATCCGAAGGGAGGGAGGTGATGTGCAGAAGAATTCCGGCCCGGCGCCCGGTCGTCACGGCGGTTTTCATGCCTCCCCCGGCAACCCGACGCGGAGCTGTTCGCCCAGTCTGGCGAACGTCCGCAGCCAACGAACGGCTTCTTCGTCCCCGCCCTTGGCGCGCGCCCGGCGCCCCTGGACCTGACCCTGCGCCAGTTGGAAAAAAAGGTTCTGGGCCTTCCAGAAGTCGAACCGCACCGGCAGTTGCTCGATCGTCTTCAGGACCCGGCTCAGTCGCCTGATCCCGGAGAGGTCGTCGGGAGCGGCGATGATTTCCTCCATCATCCTTTCCACCCGGCTGCGGACGACGAATTCCACCAGCTGCCGGTCGATCTGCTGGGGTCGCCCTTTCAGTTCGTCCACAAGACTTTGAAGTTTTCTGGTGTTGATCCTGGCGGTTTCCAGCGAAGCCCGGAAATCCGCGTTGAGGACGAACTCCTCCAGCGCCGCCATCTCCCGGGGAAGAGGGACTTCGGCTTTCTTCAAAACCTGGATCACGGGGTAATGGTGTCGGTACAGATGGCGGAAGGAGGCTTCCAGCTCCTCTCTGGTTCCGTGGATGACGTGATCGAGGACCTGCCGCTGTTCGTCGCGGAACAGGTGCCAGAGCGTGTAGTTGTGCTTTTCGAAATGGCGGTCGATCTCCCGGATGACTTCGGGGATATTGTTCCCCTGGAACGCCTCCATGATTCCGGCCAGGGACGACTCTTCGGCGCCGTCGTGGTTGCGGACCGCGGCCACCAGATTGTGGTTGCCCAGATACAGCGAGGCGAAGTCGAGTAAAACCGCTTCCCGGGTCACCAGGGAAGTCACCAGAATCCGTCCCACCGCGCACTTCTGCTTGCCCGCTTCCCGACGGTCGTACTGTTCGGATTTGATCTGATATTCGTAGATGCGCTTTTTTTCGGGATATTCCTCGAAGAGCGACGTCACCGCGTAATGCGCCCCGACCCGGTGGAGGTCGACGACGGCGGGTTTGACGAAATTGTCGTAGATCCACGCCCCGTCCTTGTACCCCGGGATATTGCTGGAGGCCCGGGCCAGGCGTTCTCGGTACTCGGCTTCGAGATCGACGCCGGCGGCGTCCCGGGCCAACTGAATCGCCCGGGCCGCGTACTGGATGATCTGGACCGTTTCCAGGCCGGAGATTTCGTCGAAAAACCATCCGCAGCTGGTGAACATGAGCATGGCGTTGCGCTCCATCTCCAGGAGCTTGAGGGCGGCGCGGCCTTTTTCTCTGTGCCACCCCTCCCGGCCGTGGGTGGAAAAAAAGGATTCCAGGGACCGGTCGGAGCGGTTGAGGATGACCCGAATATAATCGTCGCGCGCACGCCAGGGATCGCGGAAATGGACGGCCCCCTCTTTTTCGTACAGTTCGGCCAGGCGGTCGCGGAGCCAATCCATCGCTTCCCGCAGGGGCCGGCGCCAGCGCTGGTTCCAGCCGGGGTGGCCCCCGCTGTTGCATCCGCAGTCGCTTCGCCAGCGCTCGATCCCGTGCACGCAGCTCCAGGAAGAGTTTTCGAAGATTTCGACTTCCCAGGAAGAGGGGTGCTTCTCCAGGTATTCCCCGTAGATGGTCAGCTGCGCCGACCCGTTCGATTCCAACGCCTGCAGACAGTACGCCAGGGCCATGTCCCCGAACCGGCGGTGGTGGCCGTAACTTTCCCCGTCGGTGGCGATATGGACCAGCTGGTCTTCGTCGCCGTTTCCGGTGAAAGCGCCGAGCAGGCGCCCGGCGAACCCCTGCCCGTTGTCGAGCAGGTCCCCGAAGGCAATGTCCCGGGAGATGGGGCCGTCGTAGAAAAAAAGGTTGATGCTGCTCCCCGAGGGCAAACGGCAGAGATAGGGCCTTTTGGGATCGATCCTCCCTCCGGAAACGTCCCGCCATTCCTGTTCCCCCAGGCGGCGGACCCGGCGAGCCTGGTTGGGGGCGAGGATGGTGAAATCGATCCCGCAGGAGGCCATGATCTCCAACGTCTCCAGGTCGACCGCGGTCTCGGCCAGCCACATGCCTTCGGGGCGACGGCCGAAGCGGTGTTCGAAATCCCTGATTCCCCAGATCGCCTGGGTCCGCTTGTCCCGGCTCGAAGCCAGGGGCATGATCATGTGGTTGTAGACCTGGGCCAGGGCGGTCCCGTGGCCGGAAAAACGCTCTCTCCCGGAGCGGTCCGCTTCCAGGATCGCCCGGTACGTTTCCGGGGCTTTTCTCTGCATCCACGAAAGCAGCGTGGGACCGAAATTGAAGCTCATCAGGGAATAGTTGTTGATGATGTTGATGATCTTCCAATCCCGGCCCAATATCCGGGAAGCGGTGTTGGGAGCGTAACACTCGTAGGCGATCCGTTCGTTCCAGTCATGGAAGGGATAGGCCGAATCCTGCCGCTCCACTTCTTCCAGCCAGGGGTTCTCCCGGGGCGGTTGATAAAAATGGCCGTGTATACAGACCGAGCGCATGGTTGGTTCAGTTCCTTTCTCGTCTACCTTACTCGGACCCGGGAGATCGGGGAGCCGCCGGTGTTTCCCCGCCGAGCGGCGGCAGTTGCGCGGTTTTCTGTACCCAGAAATCCGAGTCCCCGGCTCCTTTCTCCAGCAGTTTCAGCGATTCCGGTCCTCCCAGCCGCCGGGCCGCCAGCATGGCGGCCACGCGCACGATCGGGAAACGGTCTTCGGCCGCGGGCGCCAGCAGGGCGGCATCCGCCGGAACGCCGATCCGTCCGATGACCTCGACCGCCTGAGCCCGTACCAGTTTGTCGGGATCGCTCAGGGCGGGTTGCGCGGCCGCCACCGCTTCGGGTCCGCCCAATCGCTCCAGGGCCCGCAGAACGTTTTTCTTCAGTTCTCCCCCCTTCCCGGAAACCAGGGGTTTCAGAGCCTCGATCGCCGCCGGGTCCCCCAATTCGCCCAGGACCGCCACCGCCATCATGCGCACGCTCTCGTCCCGATCCTGAAGGAGGGGCTTCACCGCCGGCAGAACCGAGGCATCACGGAGCGCGCCCAGCGATTCCAGGGCCCTCCACCGCACTCCCGCGTCCGGGTCCTTGAGCGCTCCGACCAGCAGATCCCGGGCGGAGGCTTCGTCCAGTATTCCCAGAAATTCGGCGGCGTTGCGCCGCGCCGCCACCGCCGCCTGCTTATCCCCCAGCGCCTGCTTCAGCGCGGCGACTTCGCTTCCGGGTTCGATCTCGGCCAACGCTTTGAGCGCCCCCCAGCGGAGGTATTGGTCGCTGTCGGTGAGCATTCTCTTGGTCAGCGCGGGGACGGAGGCGGTGTCCTTGACCTCCCGGAGAGTCCAGACCGCGGTTTCCCTGACCTTGGGGTTGTAATGTTCCAGCGCCTTGCGGTAGTAGGGGACGGCGGCGGGGCTTTCCAGGTCCTTGAGCGAATAAACAGCCCCCCGGGCCACCCAGTACTCCTGATCCTCGACCAGCGCCCCGATCTCGTCCAGTGCCTCCACCGCTTTCATCTTGCCCAGGACCGCCGCCGCGCCTTTGCGGATGCCCGGGTCCTGGCTCTTCAGCGCTTGTCTCAGGGCCGGCACCGCGGAGGGCCCGATCTCGATCAGTTCGTCGGTGGCGGCGTTGATGGACGGGAAATCGAATCCCGACAACCTGCCGATCAATTCCTCGACCCGCGCCTGCTGGTCGGCCGGGAACGCAGCCCCGAACGCGGCCCAGGCCGCCAGCAACACCGGCAACAATAGTTTCTTCATTTCCTTGTCCCCCCTGCGTGAACGGATTTAAAAAGAGAGTTCCCCTCGGCATCGACGGCTACGATCACGGGAAATTTCTCCACGGCCAGCCGATGCACCGCCTCCGGTCCCAGGTCGCGGCCGGCGACCGGTTCGGCTTCCCGGACGCGGCGCCCGAGCAGCGCTCCGGCCCCGCCCACCGCCAGGAAGTAAACGCCCCGGCCTTGCCGCAGGGCCCGGTTGCCTTCCGGGCAGAGGCGCCCTTTCCCGATGATGCCCCGGACGCCGCGCTCCAACAAAAAGCTGATGTACTTTCCCATCCGGGAGGACGACGTGGGCCCCATGGCGCCCACCGGGCGCCCGGGGCGTCCCGGCGTGGGTCCGGCGAAATAGATCAGCTGCCCCCGCGGGTCGAACGGGAACGGTTCTTCCCCGGCGAAAAGGCGCTCCAGGGCCCGGTCCCGGGCCGAATAGAGAATCCCCGTGATTTCGACCATGGTCCCCGCCCGCACCGCTTCCAACCGCCCCGGGGGCGGAGGGGCCGTCATCCTCACCGCCGGCGTTTCTCTTCTCGAGGTTGCCTCTTTCACAACACTCCTTCCTCGTGGCGGTAGACGTGGCAGGAGGGGTTGACCGCCACCGGGAGTCCGGCGATATGAGTCGGGTAGGTCAGGATATGGACGGCCATGGCCGTGGGGCCATCCCCCAGCCCCTGCATCCCCACCGGGAGACGGTTGAGGCCGTCCAGGATTTCCCGTTCCAGCTCTTGGTAAAACGGATCGGGATGGGGGCGCCCCAGGGGAAGGGTCAGGGCTTCCTTGGCCAGGAGCGCCGCCTTTTCCATGGTTCCCCCGATCCCCACTCCCACCACCAGCGGGGGGCAGGCGTCGGCGCCTTTTTCCCGGATGGCTCCCAGGACGAATTCGATCACGCCCCGACGCCCCGCCGAGGGGGGGAGCATGCCCAGGGCCGAGGCGTTTTCGCTTCCGAACCCCTTGGCCGTCACCACCACCCTGACCCGGTCGCCCGGGACCAGGCGGGTGTGGATGACGGCGGGAGCGTTGTCGCCGGTGTTCACTCTCCGCAGCGGATCGGAGACGGTCGAATGCCGAAGGCGATGGGTTCTGGTCCCTTCCCTCACCCCGGCGTTGACGGCCTCCTCCAGGGCGCCGCCGACCAGGTGGACGTCCTGGCCGACCTCCAGAAAAACCACGGTCATCCCGGTATCCTGGCAGACGGGAACCTCGTCTTCCGCGGCGGCGGCGGCGTTGTCCAGGTGGATGCCGGCCAGCCGGCCGGAGAGGGAGCCGTTCCCCTTCCGTACGTCCGCCATGATTTTCATGACCTCGGGGTCCGCGATCAGGTTGATCCGGCCGACCAACCCGCTCACCAACCCGCTGACGGCCGAGACTTCAAGTTCGCGCATCGCCCGCCTCCCCGCCGTAGGAAGCCCAGCAGTCGTTCTTTTCCCAGACCGTGATCCGGATCAACCTCGCCCCCGCGCGGCCCGCGGCGGCGGCCGACTTCTCGTAGACGATCCGGGCCAGATTCTCGGTGGTGGGGAGCACGTCCCGGAATTCGGCGGTATCGTTCAACAGCCGGTGGGTCCAACCCGAAACCGCCTCCCGCAGAATTTCCCGCAGAACGCGGAAGTCGAGAACCATTCCTGCTTCCAGCCGCCCGCTTTCCACCGCGGCTTCCACCCGGTAGTTATGGCCGTGAACGCGGGCGCATTCGGGGCCGGCGCCGCCGTGGAAATGAGCGGCGGAAAATTCGATGGCGACTCCGGTCCGGTACCTCACCCGTCTTCGCTCCCCTCGGTCGTTTCCGCGCCGGCCGCTCGGTCGATCGTAACCGCGCCGGGAGCGGGGCGCCCGTATCCGTAACGGAAGTAATCCAAAATTCCTTCGCTGATCGCCTCCGCCACCCGTTCCCGGTGAGAGAGGCTGTCCAACCGTTCTTTTTCCCGGCGGTTGGAAAGAAAACCGGTTTCGACCAGAACGGCGGGCATGCGCGTGCGCTCGATCACGTAAAACCGGGCGGTCTTGACCCCGCGGTCCGGGCTTCCCGCGGCCGACGACAGCCGGGCCTGAACGTTGCCGGCCAGCTGTCGGCTGCGCAATAATTTCCCCCGCGGCGTGCTCGAGGGGGGAACGAAACTCTTGAACTCCTCCAGTTCCAGAACGGCGTTTTCCAGTCGGGCCAGGCGCCGGGAAAGAGAATCTCCCGCCGGAGCGGCGTAAAAGGTCTCGGTGCCGCTGGCGGCCAGGTTCTCGGCGGCATTGGCATGAATGCTGACGAAAATATCTCCTTCCACCCGGTTGGCCAGGTCCACTCGATCGGGGAGGGAAACATAGACGTCGGAGTCCCGGCTCATGACGACTTCGAGCCCCGAAGACCGCAGCCGGTCCCGAACCCGGCGGGCGATATCGAGCGCCACCTCCTTCTCCTCGGACCCCCCCTCCCCCACCGCTCCCGGGTCGCGGCCCCCGTGCCCGGGATCGAGGACGATTCTGGGCCCGCTCTTTTCGCCGGCGGCGAAACGCTCCGCGCTCGCGGGAGGGACCAACCCGGGAAGGTCGACCAGGGCCAGATACAGCGGGACGCAGAGACGTCCGTCGATCCAGACCGCCTCCGCGTCCATTTCCAGGTCCTCCCCGTCGAAAACGGCCAGAGCCGAGCCGGGGGTGAGGGTCAGGGAATGGCGGGGGGAAAAAAATCTGCAGAACTCTTCTCCGGACTCGAAGCGATACAAACCCCAGGCCCGGGCGACGGCGGCCGCGGAGATAAAGAGGGTGTCGCGGTGGGGAAACGACCTGGTGCGGACCTCGGAGACGGGGCCGCGGATGACCGCCGCTCCCACGTCGGGAGAGGCGGCCGGACCCAGGCAGAACGCCGCCAAAACTCCCAACATCCGTATCGTCGTCCGTTGCATGCGCGTGCTTCTCTCAAAAATCATATTTTAACAGAGCGGCCGGGCCAGAGCAGAAAAAGTTTGTTTGCGGCCGGGGCGATCCCCCGCCGCCGGAAACGGCGGCGGGAATTTGTTGCCAGAGCGCTTGGGGAATGGCAAAGTCGTTTCGGGTATAACGATGAACATATCCATCAACGAAAACTCCGGATACCTCCAGGTCGACCTGGAGGGCAACTTCGACGCCAACTGGTCTCAGGCTTTCAGCGACCGCATCGACTTCGCTCTTCAGGAGAACCGCCAGGGCCGTGCGCTCGATCTCGACCTGGTCATCGATTTGAGCGGAGTTTCGTACATATCCTCCGGGGGCATCAGGGTTCTACTGGCCCTGCACCGGAAAATGCAGGGAGCGGGCCGGCGGCTGGCGCTCTGCGACCCGGGGCCTCAGGTCAGCCAGGTGATGCGCATCAGCGGCATGTACGATCTTTTCGCCTTCTATCCCTCGGTGGGCGCCGCCGAGCGCCATCTCCGGGAGTTTCGCCCCTGATCACCGAACCGGGACGAGGCGCTCGGGTTTGAACGTATCTCCGTACAGTGGCGTGTGGTCCCGGATAAAGTCGCCCAGGGCTTCCCGGAGCGGAACCCCGGTTCGATATCGGTTCCGGCCCTCGGTGAACGCTTCGAAATAATCGCCGCCGCCCGCCAGGAACTCGTTCACCGTCACGCTGTAAACGGCCTCGTCCTCCAGCGCCTCCCCTCCCACCCAAACCCGCACCAGCCTGCGCCCCTGAGGCCGATCGAGATCGTATTCGGCCTTCAGCCCCGAAACCTGGAGCATTCCTTTGCGCAGGGTCAGGCTCTGTTCCAAGGCCCGCCTGATCTGGCTTCCGGTCATGCTCATCGTCACCAGCGAATCCTCGAAAGGAACCACTAAAAACAGATCGCGGCCCGTGATTTCACCCTTGAAGATCGGCCAACGGATCCCGTAGGGGTTTTCGAAGGCCAGGTCGGTTCCGGTCGCCGACCGCATGGCGTCGGCGATGATATCGCCCAGGCAGCTCTCTTCCCGGTCCCGGGAGACCAGGTCGCTCAAGGACATCCCGTAATCTCTCCGGCAGTCGGAGGGCAGACCGTTCTCGAGCCGGTCGAGTTCCCTCTCCACGGGGATGTCGGGCGGAATCGTTCCCTTGAGGTTTTCGAAAAGCCGGTACTCGTAATCGGCCACTTCTCCGGTCGAGGGATCGATCAGGAGGTCCAGCTTGCCCGCCCACCGTCCATACGAACCGGCTTGGCAGATGACGACCCCGTTGCGGATTTCGGGAGTTTCCAGCAGGGTGTGGCTGTGCCCGCCGATAATGACGTCGATGTCCGCAACGCTCTCCGCCAGGGTTTCATCGCCTTCCAGCCCCAGGTGGCTGAGGACGACCACCAGCGGCCGGGCGCCGGAAAAGAGCTTGATCTGATTGGCCGCCGACGAAACCGGGTCCCTGAAATCGATGTTGCCGACGTTGCCGCTGATGGTGATGGTGGGGATTTCATCGGTGGTGACTCCCACGATCAGGACCGTAACGTCCCCGGCCCGAGCGGTGAGGGAGGGCTTGAGAAATTCCACGAGCCCCACATTATTGTTCCGGTATACGTTGGAGCCCAGGAAAGGGAACCGGGCGGCGGCCGCCAGCGCTTTCAGGTTGTAGTAGCCGAAGTCGAACTCATGGTTGCCGACGGTCATGGCATCGTACCCCATACGGTTCATGAGGTCGATCATCGCCGCTCCCTTCTCCGCCTGGCCCTCGGGGGTCCCCATGAAAATATCGCCGGCGTCCAGAAGAAGCGTGGGGATGCCGGCGGCTTCGTTCTCGCGGCGCACCCGGGATATCCAGGCGGCGAGGACGGCGGCGCCGCCGGTGAGGTCCCGGCTTCCGGCCGTCCGCTCGGGAAGAATATGCCCGTGGATGTCGTTGGTATGGATGATGCAGAGGGGCTGCAGCTCCTCCCGGGGGCCGCACCCCCAGAAAAGCAGGAGCATGAGCACGATCGCGGGCGCGACCGACAGTTTTCCTCGAACCTTGTTGCCCGTCATCGTTCCTCTCGATCCGCTTTCTCGGCGCCGCCGCGGCCCGGCCGCCGGCGCAGGCTGAGGATACCCGGTCCCCGCCGTAATCTCAACGTTTCTCGTTTCCCGCCGCTTTCGGGGACGCCGGCGCGGCCAGGGCCGCCGCCAAACCCGAATGCCGCCCCACCCGGCGAAGAACCGCCTCCCGGAACCCCGTTTCCGAACATCTGACTTCGACCCTTGTGCGGGCGCGCGTAATTCCCGTGTAGATCAGTTCCCGGGTCAACTCGGGGCCTTCCCCCGGAGGGAGGACGAGGAGGACCCCGTCGAACTCCGAACCCTGTGCCTTGTGCACGGTCAGGGCGAACGCGGTCTCCAGCTCCGGCAGGAGCGCGGGAGGAAAACGGCGGGGGACGGGAGGGGCGGCGGACGCCGCGGGAGGGAAAAATGCCGCTAAAACGCCCTCGTCGTCGAGGATCACGCCCACGTCGCCGTTGAAGAGTCCGAGCGAATAGTCGTTGCGGGTTATGATCACGGGACGGTGATCGTACCAACCCGGCCCCGGATGCAGACGATGCTTCCCGACGTCCGGCGAGGACAGGACCGCCTCCGCCGTCCGATTTATCCGCTCCACTCCGTAGGTTCCCGAACGGAACGGACAGAGCACGCGGAACCGTTCCAGGGCCAGAAGCGCCTCTGCGGGGCCGCCGGCGTTCAGGAACGGCCCGTATCCCTCGCGGATCGCCTGCTCGAGTTCCTCGACCGGCAACCCCCGGGAGGCGGCGGGGGAAACGCCGATGGGCTTCCAGATAACCTCGCTCGCGTCAGCCACCGGCCCGGGCTCCCGGGCCGGGTGCCGCAGCCTCTTCCAGGCCTCTCCGGCCGTCGCCTCGTCCTCGACCCGGTTGACCAGGCGGCTGAGGGCCCCGATCGCGCCGCGGGGGTGAAAACGATGGCTGTAGGTCAATTCGACCAGGCATTCCGATAATCCGCCGGCGGCGGGGCCCATAGCCGTAACCTCCGGCTTCAGACCGGTGTCCCGGCGGTAGTCTTCGAGCAGCGCCGGAGAAAAGGCCCCCATTCCGCCGGCGGCGCAGATATCGCCGAGGACGAACCCGGGCTCCACCGAGGCCAACTGGTTCATATCCCCCAGCAGGATCAGACGGGTCTCCCCGTCCAACGCCTCCAGCAGTCTCGCCATCTGCGGCAACGCGATCATGCTGGCTTCGTCCACGATCACCAGGTCGGCTACGAGGGGATTCCGCGGCCCGTGCCGGAATTCCCGGGTCCCGCTCCGTACTCCCAGCAGGCGGTGTATGGTCGAAGCGTTCCGGGGAAGCAGTTTCCGTATCCGTTCGGGAATGGCGGCGGCGGCGACCGTTCCGCTCATGCTCTCGGTCACCCGGGCGGCCGCTTTGCCGGTGGGAGCGGCCAAAGCTATCCGGAAACCGGTCTCTTCCCCGATCTCGGCCAAAAACGCCGCGATCCGCGCGGCGGTATAGGTCTTCCCGGTTCCGGGGCCGCCGCTGATTATGAGAAGGCGGTTGCGCCAGGCGGCGTAGGCGGCCAGGCGCTGTCGGTCCCCCCCCCGTTCGGGGGGCGCGGGAAAATACCGGAGCAGCCGCGCGCCCAGATCGGGTGGAGGGGTCCGATCCCGGCGCGGACGGCTCAACTCCTTGAGGGCCGCCGCCGCCGATGACTCGAAATCCCAGTAACGCTGCAGATAGAGGAGACCGTCGGGGCCGCGGACTATCGGACGGCGCGATTCCGGAGGCCCGATGACGGCGCTCACGCCGGGTGAAGCGAAAAAACGTTCCCACCGTTCGTCGGGGGAGAGCGTCGGAACGGCGTCCGCGCTAAAAAGTCGCCCTTCGATCTTCGCCGGATCGAGACAGCTGTGACCGTTCCCCACCGCCCGGCTCAGCATCCCGGCGACCAACCGCAGGCGCGGGTCGGCGGTGCCCGCCAGACGGCAGATGAAGTCGGCGAAGCGCTCGTCCAGTTCGCGGAAAACTTCGGCGGAAGCCCGTCGGCGGCTCTTCATGCTCCTCCCCCTTCAAGCAGCAGATCGGAGAGTTCGCCGATCAGACCGGCGGCGGGCCGGTCGGCGTAAATCCCCCGTCCGGGGGTTCCGTCGACGCCGCGCAGGAACACGTAGAAAATTCCGCCGAACCCGGTTTCGTATTCGTACCCCGGTACGGTGTCGAGCAGATGGGCGTTGAGGGCCACCGTGTACAGCAGGTACTGAACGGCGTACCCGCGCTCCGCCATCTCCCGGCGGAGCCCCTCGGGGGCGAAACCCACGGGTTGACCGTTCAGCCGGTTCGATTTCCAGTCGACGAGGTAGAACTTCCCCCCGCGCCGGAATATCAGATCGATATAGCCGGTCATGAATCCGCGCGGGATGAGCCGGTTCCACCCCTCCAGCGCTTCCGTGAAAATCCTTTTCCGGGGGTCTTCCCCCCAATAAGTCCCGAGGATATTTCTCCATTCCGAGGTGAAAATCCGTTTGCGGGAGGCCAGGGGGAAATCGAACTCCATTTCGCTGACGCGGTCGCGGCGCGGGATCCGCTCCAGGACGATTTCGCCGTGCGCGTCCAGCGGGGTGGTCAAAACCGAACGGATCATTCCCGCCACCGACCGGCACCGGGTCTCCCGCTCCGCCTCCGTACCGGAGAGACGGTAGCGGTCGAGACCGTTCGAGACCGCCGCCAGCAGGGCTTCGTCCCCCACCGCGAAATCGACGGTCTCCAGGATCGAGTGCCAGCATTCCCCGGTTCGGGCCCCGGCGGGAAAGTCGAAGATCGTCTTCTCCCCCTCCTCCTCGCCGCCGGCCTCCCGAGCCTCCCCGCCCGCATCGTAATCCCGGGAATCGGCGGAGGCCCCCGGAAACGACGGCGCCGCCGGATGGAGATCGGAAAAACTCGAGTGCCCCCAGGCAGCGTCGAACCGGGGGCGGAGAAGAGGGTTTCCGCGGTCCGCGGTCAGAAGGGGACCACCGTCCGCCTCACCGCCGGCGCGGACTGCGACGGGAGGAAGGTCCGTCTCCCCCCCCCTTTTTTCTTCCACGTGGATCGGCGAATCCGCGGCCGACCACGCCTCCCGCGGATCGGTCCCCAGGATGTGGCCCAGCGGACCGGAATCCTCGCGGATGTCCCCCCAGGCGAGGTACGTCCGGTTGATGCCGCGGGTCAGGGCCACGTACAGCAGACGGACGCTCTCCTCCCTGAGCTCCGCGGCGGCCGCTTCCTTTCCGGGGCCGTCCCGGTCGAAATCGAGGACCGCCGACGGATCCGACCCGGCGGCGGGGGGGCGGTGGTATTCCCGGACCGGGCTCCGGTCCGCGCGCGCGGGGCGCCAGAGCGTCGGAACGAAAACCACGGGGAACTGCAGCCCCTTGCTTTTAAAGACGGTCATGATCTTGACCGCTCTGGAGTCGCTCTCCAGGCGGATTTCGATGTCGTCCTCCCAGGGCGCCGGGAAGGCCCGGCGGGATTCCAGCCAGCGGACGAGTCCTTCCGGACCCAGCCCCGACTCCGCGCAGGCCGCCTGCCCCAGTTCGGCCAGATGGAGAAGGTTCGTCAGCGCCCGTTCCCCGCGGCGCCTTCCCAGAAGATGTGCGCGCATTCCCGTCTCCCGCGCGAAGAAGTTGAACCCCGCTATGAACGAACTCGAGCGCCAACGCTTCCGGGCTTCTTCGAGGAGCTCCTTGATCCCGGCCAGGGAGACGGGCCGGCCGGTGACGGGACTCCGGACATCGGTACCGGCGAGCAGCGCCGACACCTGGGCCGCACCGCCGAAGAAGATATCGGCCGCCGGCAACGAACGCAGCGACCGGATGTCCCCGGGATCGGCCAACCCTTTGAGGAGAAGATGAAAATCCACGGCTTCGGGGGAATCGAAGACGGAACCGGTGTTCTGCTGGACGGTGGGGATTCCGCGGCGGAGAAAGGCGTCGGCGATCAGGTCGGCTTCCCGGTGGGTCCGGACCAGAACCGCCATGTCCGACGGAGCCAGAGGGCGGCCGCCGAGGGCGACCGCCGGATCGGCGAGCAGGCGCGCGGCCTCGGACGCCACGTCGGCATAAAGCCGCCGGGCCCGGGCCGAACTTTCCCCCGGCGCCTTTCCCCGCCCGGAATCGGCCCAGTCCGGGTAGTACCAGATCCGAAACGGACGTTCGTCCGGTTTTCCGCCGATTTCCAGAAACGGAGCCTCCCGCCGGGGCGCGGCCTTTACTTCGCCCGCGAAGGGGAGTTCGGGGTTGATGAAGGCGCGGCGGCGGGAGGAGTCGCGGAAGAGCAGGTTGACGGCGTCGACCAGAGCCGGTTCGGAGCGGTGGTTGACGTCGAGGCGGTAACGCCGGTTTTCGGGGACGGAGCGGGCGGCGGCGTAGTACGTGTGAATATCCCCGTTGCGGAAAGAGTAGATGGCCTGCTTGGGATCTCCCACCAGAAATACGGGCCGTTCGCCGCCGAAGAAAATCCTGCGGAAAATCCGGTATTGCACCGGATCGGTGTCCTGGAACTCGTCGATGAGCGCGGCTTGAAAACCGCCGCGCAGCGCCGAGACCAGAGCGGAACCCGAAACCGGGTTTTCCAGGGCCCGGAGAAACCGCAGCAGGAGCTCGTCGTAGGTGATCCGATCGTCCCGGCGCGAGTGGAAACGCTCGGCCACCTCCTCTACCGCCGCCGCCGGGGCGCTTAAGCGCGCCGCGGCCAAAGCTTCGACGAACGTGCGGCAGCGGTCGAAAAAAGGATGAGGGGGAAGTCCCGGCGACCCCAGGTTCAGCCGGGTTTCGAGGTGGGTCCGCGTCATTTTTTCCAGAAGCCGGTCATCCCCCGGAGCGACCGGAAACGGATTTCCCCCGGCCAGACCTTCGATGAAACCGAAAACGGCTTCCGAAACCGCGCTTTTCCTGACCTTCCCCTCCCGCAGGGCGGCGCGCACCTCCGGTTCCGACCAAGCCGCCAGCATGGCCTCGTATTCGGCTGCCGGGAAAACCGCCGGCCCCGGCGTCGGCAGCAGCCGGGCGTACGGCTTGGAGATTCGTTTCAGGGCGGCGGCGACCAGCCCCTCCAGGGCCATCGCCCCCAAAACGGCACGTTCCCGGTCGGTCGCGTCGAGGACATGGGCGCGCCACCAGTCGCGGCAGAGGTCCTCCACCGTCCCCCGGGGATCGCCGCTGAGCTCGATCCGGAACTCCTGCCCGCTTTCGAAGGCGTACTCCTGAAGGATCCGGTTGCAGAAACCGTGGATGGTGGAAATAGCGGCGGCATCGTAGTTCAGCAGCGCCGAGCGCAACCGGCGCCCCCGGCGGGAGCGTTCTTCCTCATCGGAGCCGGAAACGCCGGCGGCGGGGAGGCCGAGGATCCTCTCGATCCGCTCCCGGTCGGGGTCCCCGGGGTCGAGATTCCCTTCCAGAAAAATTCTCCCCTTTTCCAGGATGCCCCGAAGGCGGTCCCTGAGTTCCCGGGTGGCGGCTTCGGTGAACGTGACCACCAGGATACGGTCCACGGCGAGGCCTTCCACCGCCGCCAGCCGCAGGTAGAGGCTTTGGATGCTGTAGGTCTTCCCGGTACCGGCGCTGGCTTCGATCAAGTTCACGCCGCCCAGGGGGAAATCCGGGCGGTAGATGACGTCGCGCAGGGGTTTGCCGGTCACGTTGTCGGCCACGACCGCACTCCTTGGAGTTTTTCGAGCAGGGGGGCGAACACCGCCCTCGCCACTTCCGGGAAACGGGGATGAGAAACGGGGCCCGCTTCCCCCAGCGCCCGGCGCTGATAGGCGTCGTCGCCGTCGCCGGGGAGTCCCCGGTGACCTTCCCATGCCTGTTCGGCCGCGGCCAGGGCCTCTCCCTCCGGTCCGTGGGCCTTGCGGATATAGGCCCAGGCGGTTTCGGGGGCGAAGGGAAGCGGTTTTTCCAACCCCTGAAGCATCATCTCCAGCAAGCTTTGCAATCGGGCGCGGGCTTCGGCGGCGGCGAGACCTTCGATCAGGGCGCATTCCTCCAGTGAGACCAGCAGCATCGGGGTACGTTCCCGGCAGGCGCAGACGGCAAGGTGAGCCACCCAGCCCCGGATCAGGTCCAGAGCGCGCAGCTTTCCCCCCGGGCGCCATTCCAGGGACCACCCCGGACCGGACCCGGACCGGTAGAGACGACGGCGCCCTTCGATCCTGATTCCTTCGATATCGACCTCCACCGGCAGGATCTCCCCGCCGGAGCGCAGATGGTCCTCCAGCTCTCCGGCAAGGCCGAAAACGCTCAGATCGCGCCGCATGAACAGCTCCACTTCCTTCACCAGCAACCGGGCCTGCTCCTCCCCCGCCCGCAACGGAGCTACCAGGCCTCGGGCCCTAAGGCTCCGGGTCAACCGGTCCCGGGCGCCTTCCAACCAGGCGTCGGCGATCTCCCGGCGAGCGGCGTGCCGGGAAAGCGGATCCATTTCCAACAGTTCGTCGTCCGGGAAAAAGCGCCGGGGCGGGGAAAATTCGGTTTTAAGCGCTTCCCGGTACAGAAACCGCGCGGGATTGCTCCAGAACCTCTCCAGATCGTCCAGGCGCCATTCCCGAACCGAATCCGCGAGCGGAAGAGGGCTTCCGGCGAAAAACCGCGGAACCGCGGAAAACTCCGCCTTCCCGGCCTCCGCCAGCGCCCGCGCTCCCGCCAGATTCTCCCGGGAATAGGAGAACAGTCCGCTCTTTTCCCGGAAGTAGTCCGGGGAAAACGGCTGCAGGCGGTGCAGGGTTTCGCAGTAGAGCAGTTCCTGGCCGTCGGCGGACGCATGGGCGGGAGGAAGTTCGAAACCTTCCTTCAAATAGCTCCTCAGTTCGCTGAGGACGGTCGAGGGAGGGATCGCTTCGTTGTCGTTGCGGGACCGGCCCGTATAGCAAACGGCGAACGCCTCCCGGGCGCAGAGGAGCGCTTCCAGAAAAGCCTGGCGATCCTGGCCCGGAGGGGAGCGATCGCCCCGGGCCGGATTTGTTTTCAGAAGGTCGAACCCGGCACGCCGGTGGGACCGGGGAAATTCGCCGTCGTTCATTCCCAGCAGGCAGACCAGCCTCCGGGGAACGGGCCGCCCGGCCCTGAGAGCGCTCACGACCACGGCGTTGCGGGTCAGCGCGTCCGGTGGATTTTCCCGGCGCTCCAGCCTCCGAACGAGAAATTCGGCCACGGGCTCGATCGGGATTTCCCCGGAGACGCCGGGGAGCTCGCCCATGCTCGCGACCGCGTTCAGCGCTCCCTCGATCGCCGCCGCCTCCCGGTAGTCCTCCTCGGAACCGGCGGCGCAGAAGCGGTCCCAGATCTCCCGCAGACGTTCGCTCCATCCCCGAAGCGTCTCCCGGCCGGATAAGACGCGGCACAGGTCCAGCAGCGCCTCCAGCAGGCTCTCCAGTTTCCCCACCGCCTCCGCGTCCTCGCCTTCCACCGCCGGGAAAGGCGCGAGGACCCTTTCCCCTCCGTCCAGCTCCAGTTCGCCCCGGCGCATGGCGTAACCGAGAAGCATCCTGTCCACCCCTTCCCGCCACGAATTTTCCCGGTAGGCGATCCCCACCTCCTTTTCCCGCTGACCTTCGTCGAAACCCCAGCGGACCCCGCATTCGGGCGCCCATTCCCGGAGAAGATCGGCCTCCGCCCGGCCGATGCCGAAAGCTTCCCGGAGCGGTCGGTATTCCAGGAGTTCCACGACCGAGGAGAGTTCGAACCTTCCTTTCGGGATTTCCAGGAGCCTCATCAACAACGAGGAGAGCACGCCGGCCCCGGCGCGGGTCCGTTCGGCCACGACGAAGGGAATGTTTTCGTCGTCGGCCTCGGAGAAGCCCGGGAATATCGATTCCACCAGGGGCATATAGACTTCGATGTCTCCGACCAGCACCTGGACCTGGCGGGGCTGCAGTGTCCGGTCCCGGGCGAAAGCGTCGAGGATAACGTCCTTGACCGTCTCCACTTCGCGCCGGGGCGAATGGCAGATATGGATCGCCAGGGAGCCGTCGCCGCGCTCGACCGGCAGCCGGGCGCGGCTTTCGGCGTCCCCCGAGCCCGGGATCCAGCGGCGCCGGGCGATATCTTCCTGAATCGCCCCCAACACCCCGGGGGAAGAGGTCTCGGCGCTCAACTCTTCCACCTGGCCGCCGGTGCGGTCGAGAACGTCGCCGAGGAAGTCCCGGCTGACCTTTCCCAGGGAACTGAGCAGCGGGTTTCCCGTTTCCAGGTATTCGTCCCCCAGCGGCCCCCCGCTCGCTGCCCGTCGCTCCCTCCGCTTCTCTTTGCCGCGCCGGCTGACGTCGGAAAACCACTCCTCCCGGCACGGGTTGAAAAGGTAGAGGGAGACCGGGATCAGCGTGGAGACGGAAAAGAAAAAATCGAGATACACCGGGGACAGGCTTCCCGGAGTCAAGACCCGGAGTCGGGGGTAGCGTTCGGCCAGGCCCGCTGTTTTCAGCTTCTCCCCGGGGGAGAGCAGTTCCCGGGGGTAGCCCCCCGCTTCCTGCCTCTGCAGCTCCCTCCACAAGCGCCGTTGCCAGCGCTCCTCCGGAGCGTTCTTCCCGGCCTCGTCCTCATCTTCCCACCCCAGGAGCATCTCGGGGCGGTAGAGCTGGTAATCGTCGACGAGCTCGGCCAGGGTCCCGGCCAACCGGAAGACGCGCATTTCCTCCGGCGGGGAACCCAGATACTCCGCCACGGGGAGGCATTCCTCGTTTTCCAGAAAATCCCGCCGGGAAAGAACGCCCCGGATCCTCCATTGCAGGGCTTCCTTCCCCCAGGGGTGAAACCGTTCCTTCCGGGGGTCGACCCCGCCGCGGCGCATGTAGCAGAGCCAATCGTTGAAGAACAGCTCCAGAGGATAGAACTCCCAGTTCGCCAGCACCCGGCGCAGGTTGCGGCGGCGACGGTCGTAGAGAAAGTAATGTTTGAGCCAGGCCCCGACGACTCGGCTCTCCACCACCACGCACTCCCGCTGAAAAGGGTCTTCGGGAGGAGCGGCTTCGGTGGCGGCGAACAAATGTTCGGCCAGAGCCTCCATCCGATCGCCCCAAAAAACCTGCAGATTTCTCAATGCCGCCGTTTCCTTTCCCCGGCCGCTCCCGGGTTCGAGGTATTGTAACATCCCCAAGACGCGGGCGGAAGCGGGCGGAGCACCGCGGGAGAAGCAAAAAAAAACTGCAATATCCCAAAAATATTGTTTACAGCCGGGGCCCTCTCCGGCATGCTTACCCGCAAGGCTATCTGGATTAGCCCCGCGAGACGGATCTGGTGCCAAAGATGCCGGCTCGATTACTGGAGAATATGGCACATCGGAGATGTGAGGAAAGAGCATGGATATCTATGTCGGCAACCTCCCCTACGACGTCAGCGACGACGAGTTGCGTCAGATGTTCGAGAGCTATGGGGCGGTGGCCTCAGCCCGGGTGATCATGGACCGCGCCGCCGGACGGTCCAAGGGTTTCGGTTTTGTGGAAATGCCCGATCGGGCCGAAGCCGAAAAAGCCATTGAAGCCATGAACGGCTCCGAGGTCGGTGGACGCGCCCTGCGGGTCAACGAGTCGAAGCCTCGGCCCAAGAACGACAATCGCGGCGGAGGCGGCAGAGGCCGCTGGTAACCGCTAACACGCGCGAAACGACCGGGCGCCCGGACCCGCAAGGTCCGGGCGCCCGGTTTTTTTTCAGGTTGCGGCCCCGGCGCCGGGAGCGCCCGTTTCCGGGGTCTCCTCTCGCAAAAACGCTTCCAGGGCGGAGGGCTCGAACCCTTCCAGCACCCGGGAACCGCGGGAGAACACCGGCACCCGGCCCCGGCCGGTCAAGCGCTTGAGGTCCCCGTAGGCGTCCGAGTCCGCTTCCACGTCGCGGTTCCGGAACACGACGCCTCGGCGGCGCAGATACTCCTTGGCCGCCCGGCAGTGGGGGCAACCTGCCAGGGAATAGAGGATCAAGGGCTCCGCCGTCAATAGCCCACCAGCCCGCGGAGGGCGAAGAGCGCCGAGTCGTAGTCCGGCTCGTCCGCCACTTCCCCGACCACCTCGCAATACCGGGCGATGCCTTCGCGGTCGATCACGAAGACCGCCCGGGCCAGGAGCCGCAGTTCCTTGATCAGGATCCCGTAGCGGTAGCCGAACCAGGCGTCCCGGTAGTCCGACAGCGTCTGCAGGTTTTTTACCCCGTTGGCCCCGCACCAGCGTTTCTGCGCGAAAGGGAGGTCCATGGAAATGGTGTATATTTTCACTTTCGGGCCCATCTCGGCGGCGGCCCGATTGAAATGCCTGGTCTCGATGTCGCAGACGGGAGTATCCAGGGAAGGGACGGAGGTGATGACCATGGGCTCTCCTTTGATCTGATCCATGGTGACCTCGTTCAACTCGTTGTCCACCACCCTGAACCCCGGCGCGGGCATCCCCGGCTTCAGCTCCTCGCCGACCAGGGTCAGGGGGCGCCCCTTCATGGTGACGACCCCGGCGCGCTCCGGAAGTTCGAATCGGCCGCGGTCCAGATACGACTTCAGCCACCAGTCCATTGCCAGCTCCTTCCCGGGGTTTCCCCGAGGTTGTTTGAACGGCCCCGATTGAAGTATACCACGTTTTTCCCGGAAGCCGAAGCGCCCAGCGACGGAGCGCGGCATTAATCCGCCGCCCGGAGCAGACGCCGGAGGCAAGGGATACAGGCGGTCGCCAGGAGGGCGACTCCGGCGTAGCCGGCCGCCGCCGCGACGGCGACGCCGGCCAGGGGAAGAACCGCCCTCATCAGCACCGCGAAGAGCACGCAGTTGATCTCCCCGCTGATCAGAAGCGGCCCGACCACCTCCAGGGCGCAGGGAACCCCCGAGGACCGGCTGATAATGGCCAGCGTCATCAGATACACCGCGGGGAACGCGGCGAAGACCGAACCCGCCACCGGTCCGCCGATCTCGCCGAAGAGCACGGCCAGGGCCACCACCGTACCGCTCAAGGCCGCGCGCGCGGCCAGGGCGCCTTTCCGCGCCTCCATCTGCGGCCGCCCGCACCGTGAAGCGGTCGGCCCGGAAAAGATCAGGACCGCGGCCGCGAGCACGCCCGCCCACACCCCCAGTGCAACGGCCGAAGGCAGCGGGGAAACCGCGAAAACCGCCAGTTGCAGCAGCAGCCAAGCCCCCAAGCCCGTTGCCAGCCCGACGGCCGCGCCCCGGCGCGGCGCGACCAGGGCGAAAATACCCAGGAAAGCGGCGTTGACGGAGAAGGTCAGGGGAAATGCGCTCAGAGCCCGGTCGAGTTCGCCGGGTCCGCGCGCCCAACCCAGGAAAAGAAAAGTCACCGCCGAGGTCGAGGGGAGTCCTCCCGCCAGTCCGCCCAGGCGCGGATTCAGACGCTCGGCGATCAGAGTCGTGGCCAGGATCCAGAGACCGCCGACCAGGAAGCTCAGAAGAAGCTGAAGCGGGAAGAGGCGCCCGGGGTCCATGCTCACTCCCGGTCGGGCGGCGTTCTCCCCGATACTTCGTCCCAGAGCGGATCGAGACGGTCGAGACCGGCTTCGGCCAGCTCGAGGCCGCGGGCCCGGGCCAACTGCTCCATCTTCTGAAACCGCCGGACCCAGCGGTCCACCATCTCGTGCAGAGACGTCTCGGCGTCGATCGAGAAAAACCGGGCCAGGTTCACGACCGAAAAGAGCAGGTCTCCTATCTCCTCGTTCAGGCGCTTGAGATCGCCGCGGCCGATCTCTACTTCGACTTCGGCCGTCTCCTCCCGGATTTTCGCCACGACGCCGTGCGGGTCCTTCCAATCGAAGCCGATGCGCGCCGCCTTCTTCTGGACTTTCTGAGACCGGGCCAGGGCCGGCAGATGGTCCCAGGTCTCGTCGAAAAAACCCGCCGGGGCATGGCCTTTTTCCTCGGCCTTGATCCCCTCCCAATTGACGACGACCTCGTCGGCCCCGCTCACCTCGACTTCGGCGAAGACGTGAGGATGGCGGCGGATCATCTTTTCGGTTATTCCCCGGCAGATCCCCTCCCAGCCGATATCGGCCTCTTCCGCGGCCGTCCGGCAGAGCATCAGGGTGCCGAAGAGGAGGTCGCCCAGTTCCTCTTCCAGGTTCTCCCGGTCCAGGGCGTTGATGGCCGCGACCACTTCGCAGGCTTCTTCCCGCAGGCACGGCCGCAGGGTGGCCAGGGTCTGCCGCCGGTCCCAGGGACAGCCGTCGGGGCCGCGGAGACGGTCGATCAACTCCACCAGTTCATCCAGTTCCTTCATGGGGTTCTCCTTGACGCCCTACCCGCCCGGCGGTTCGTGGCGAATCGGGGCGGGAAATGCTATGCTTTGATCGGAAGCATTGTGGCATGAATCTCCCGCTAAGCAATACAATCATCCCTCTCCTGCTTCTGCTGGGAATGGGGCTCGGCGTCGGCTGCGGAGACGCCGGAAAGGAGCAGGCCGCCGCGGAAGAGGAGCGGGTGACGGCCGAGGGGATCCCCCTTCACGAATACAACCGGGTCGCTCTCCGCGCCGACGCCGAACGGGTCATCGCCGACGGAGACGCGGTCAAACTCACCTTCTACGGGGCCTCCCGGATGGTGGGGGGGGCCTGCACGCTGGTCGAGTACCGGGGACGCAGGCTTCTGGTCGACGCCGGGATTTTTTACATGAAAAGTCTCGCTTCCCTCGACCGTCAGTTTCAATTCGATCCTTCCACGCTGGATTGGGTCGTTCTCACCCACGCTCACGGGGATCACAACGGACGCCTCCCTCTCCTGTACCGCCGGGGGTATTCCGGAAAAGTTTACGCCACCCCCCCCACCCGCGATATCTCCCGGATCATGCTGGAACTGGCCGCTTCCATCGGCGTTCCCAAGTACCGGGTCGATTTCGCCAACCGCAGCGTGCACAACACCTCCTGCCCGATCGCCGAGGGGCTCGCGCCCATCGACCATCTCGACCTGAGGGAGGCTTCCGCCTGGTACGACATCATGGAATACCATACCTGCCCCCTCTGCCGGTCCCGGATGGCCGGGAAGAAGCGGGCCCTGGGCGAGGAAGTGATGACCTGGTTCGAGACCGTGGAACCGGGCGAGACCGAACAGCTGGCGGACGACGTTTCCTTCCGCCTCTTCAACGCCGGCCACATTCTCGGGAGCAGCCAGCTCGAACTTACCCTGGGCACGGGGGAGTCCGCCGTCACCATCGTCTTCAGCGGCGATTACGGGAACATCATCTCCCCGGTCCTGCGAAGGCCCGACCGTCTGCGCGACGCGGACTTCCTGGTCACGGAGTCGACCTACGGCGCGGTCCGAAAGAATTTTCAGGAACCGTATTTCCGGGATTTCGAGGAAGCCGTGGTCGAGGCCGTGTCCCGGGGAGAGCGGGTGATCATCCCCGCGTTCGTCTTGAGCAAATCGCAGAAAGTGGTCTCCCTGCTGTCGGAACTGGCGGCCCGGAACGAGATCCCTCCGGGGTGTCCGATCATCGTCAGTTCGCCGACCGTGGCCGCCCTCGACGAAGTCTACGACCGGTATCTTCAGAGCGCGCCCGAGGCCTATTTTTCCGACTATCTGCTGCGTCGGCGCGAGTGGCGGAACCCCTTCCGCAACCCCCGCCTCTTTTTCGGCTCCATCAAAAGCTACATCGAGAAAAACGGCGAGATCGGACGTCCCGCCGTCTTCGTCGTCTCCTCGGGGATGATGGACTTCGCGTCCTCCCTGCAGATGGCCAGGGATTACCTCTCCGACCCCAAGACCGATTTCTTCATCGTCGGCTGGCAGAGCGACGATTCGGTGGGCGCGGCGGCGATGAACCTCGACGAGGTGGTCATCGCCGGGGAACCGATCCCGGTGCGGGCCACGGTCCGTAAATTCGGCCAGTTCTCTTCCCACGGAGACCTGGACATGCTCTTGGAGAACATCGCCGGATACCGGGACCTCAAGGGAGTGATCGTCCACCACGGGGAAGCCGAATCGGCGGTCAACCTGGGCCGGGAGGTGGAAAAGGATTTCGGCATCCCGGTCTTCGTCCCCGCCTTCCTCGATTCCCTTTACCTGGACCGAAATTCCTTCCTCGAGGTCGTTCACGACGATTCCCCCCTGGCGGAAAGGCTCCGGCAGGTCGACCCCATCCTGGAACTGCCCGAAGCCAGCCGGCCCGGGAACCAGGCCGCGGCGGTAGGGAACCTGGCCCAGGCCGAACGGGCCTGGCTCGACGGCAACCCGGAAACGGCCCTGCGCTTCGCCCGCAACGCCACCGCCCGTTATCCCAACCTCGCCGACGCCTGGTACCTGACGGGAAGGGTAAACCTCGAACTGGGACGGGAGGAGGAAGCCGAAACCGCTTTCCGCGAAATGATCTCGATCAATCCGACCGACTATCGCCCCTACCTGGGCCTGGCCGAAATGCTCGTCGGCAAAGGGGACCTGGACGGCGCGGTCGTGGAGCTGCGCAGCTGCCTTTACCAGAACCCGAACGACGTCCGGGCCCTATCCCTGCTCGGAGACATCTATTCGTCATCCGGCCACGAACGGACCGGCCTGGAACTGCTGCGCGCCGCCAACAGCATCGATCCCTACGACGAAGAAGTCGGCGCGCGCCTCAAGAAAAGCGCCGCGGCGATGACGGGCGAAGACGTCTGCTACGTGGCTTCGGAAAACAGCGAGTATTTCCATTACCCCTGGTGCGAATCCGCCCGGAGAATCGATCCCGCCCGCGCGGTCCGGAGCCGGGACCGGTCCTGGTTCGTCCGGCAGGGAAGAAAACCGTGCCCGGGCTGCAACCCCTGATCCGGGGCGCGGATCTGCGGAATCCGGGGATCAGGGGCTCTTGCGCAGGCGCAGTTCGCAGAACCGTATTTTGGCCTCGATCTCGCGGGACTTGAACCCGGGAGCGCGCTGCCTGATCTCGTCGAGGAGGGCCAGGGCCGCCCGGTAATCTTCGAGAACGCCGCCTCGGCGGCCTTTGAACTCGTTGTCCCGGGCCCGGTCAAGCAGCGCCAGCGCCTCCGTCCAGGCCGCCTCGGCCTGAAACCCGCTCGGGGTCGGAACGGCGGCCGTCGCCGGCGGCGCCTTCTCGCCGCGCTGCAGGAACACCACCGTCAGGGCGATCGCCCCCGCCAGCAGCGCCAGCACCGCCGTTCCCGCCGCCGCCCGGCGCAGGGCGTGTTTTTTCAGGGCCCATCCCACCCAAAAATGCGTTTTCGGTCTTTTGAAACCCATCTCCCCTTCCCCGGTTGCGGGCCCGGCGGCGGCGCCAACCTTTGATGAATAATAATATCAGCAGATAAGAGCCGCTGCCAGCTCCGAGGGCGAGAACGCACCCGCCCAGGTACAGGGGGGAGACGATGTCTCCGGCCAGGCCCCCGAATTCCGCCCAGGATCCGGGCATGCGGAAGGAGACCGGCTCGATCCCCAGCAACCAGGCCCCGAAAAGGTAGTCGGCCCCGTAGATGAAGACCCCGTTGAAGGGGTTGACCATCAGCGTTCCCAGGTAGGTTGCTGCCAGGTTGGCCCTGAGGAAGGGAGCGGCCAGCAGCGCCGCGACCATGCCCAACCCGAAGGAAGGAACGATCGAGAGCGCCAGCCCCAGAGCGAACCCCAGGGCGATCCCGGAAGGGCTCCCGTTTCCGGTCAGTATCCAGAGCAGGGCCCGGCGGAAAAGCCCCTTCCCCCCCGAGCCGCCCGTCTCCCAGGGGGAACGGGCTTCGCGGAGTTTTTCCCGAAGCCGCTTCATCGCTCCTGGGGGAGACGCCGTCCCAGCCTTCTCCCCCAGTATATGAACGGGGTATCGGCGGCCGCCACGATCAGTTTGAAGACGTAGGTGGTGACGAAGATCTCCAGCAGAACGGGCCCCGGAAAGACCCGGTAGAAGGCGATCAGACAGAAGACCGCGGAATCGATAAGCTGACTGACCATGGTGGAAGCGTTGTTGCGGATCCAGAGGTGCCGCCCGGAGGTTTTTTTCTTCCAGTAATGGAAGGCCCAGACGTCGTGAAGCTGGCTGCTCAAGTACGCGCAGAGGCTGGCCAACGCTACCCGCGGGAAAAAACTGAAGATCTTCTCCAGGGCCGGCTGGGCGGTGTCCTCGGGCGCCGGAGCGAACCGCAGCGCCACCTGCATGTAGACCATCGCCAGGATCAGGGCCGCGAACCCCAGCCACACCCCCCGTTTCGCCTCTTTCTTTCCGTAAACCTCGGAGAGGATGTCGGTGGAGAAAAACAGCCCGGCGTAGAGTATGTTCCCCAGGGTGGCGGGGAGTCCGAACAAGGTGACCAGTTTCATCACCTGGATGTTGCAGACGATGATCGAGGTGACCATGACCATATAGAGTCCGTATTTCCCGAAAGCCCGGAAAAAAACAAGGACCGCCCCCAGGTCCAACAACATAAACCCCAACCAGAGCAGCTCGTTCGACATTACGGTTTTTCCCGGTTGTCCGCCTCGAACCGCAGGAGGAATATCTTCCAGGCCCGGCCCCGGCCGAACCCGCCGAGTTCGCCGTCGGCGCGGATGACCCGGTGGCAGGGGACAAGCAGGGGTACGGGGTTGGCGTGAAGCGCTCCCCCCACGGCCCGGGCCGCGCGGGGCTTTCCGGCCTTGCTCGCCACCCAGCCGTAACTTCGGGTCTGGCCGAAGGGGATGGCGGCGGCGGCGGCCCAGACCCGGCGCCGGAATTCCGAGGAACCCGCCGTATCCGCGGGCCCGGCGCCCAGAAGCCGCCGCCAATCGCGCGGGGCCCCCGGAGGGAGGAGAACGGGCTCCGCCGGAGGCCGCTCCGGGAGTTCCAGGCGCCTGACCCCGCCGTTCCCCTCCGCCACCTTCACTTCGCCGATGGGACTGGAAATGACCTTCAGGCCCACGACAGCCACCTGATGAGCAGGGACAGCGCCCCGGCCAGGATGAACTGGGTGTCGACGAAAACCTCCTGAAAGAGACCTTCGTATACGATCCGGCGGTGGTAGAGGTAGAGGTAGAGACAGGCGTAGGCTATCGCGGCCAGCATGGAGAAAGCCGGGGGCCGGAGCCAGCCTTCCGCCAGGCCGAAGCCGATCAGCGCGCCTATGGTCAGCAGCAGCGAAACCACCAGAACCTTGGTCCGGTTCCTTCCCAGGAGGAGGGGGACCGTTCCCCTCCCCAACAGCCGGTCGCCCTGGATGTCTCTGACCCCGAACAGGATGGATCTGACCAGGGAAATCCCCAGGACGAAGAGGAGGCCCACGACCGCGCTCGGAAACGGAACCGGCGCGGCCGCCAGCGTCAGCGGAAAACCTACGGTGATGGCGGCCCATCCGGAAGAGGAAGCCACTTCCCGGAACTGCGGCGAATCCTTGAGCCGGCGGAAACCCCGCTTTCGGGGCAGAACGGGAAAAAGATACAGGACCCCGGTAAGCACCACCAGGAGAGCGAGCACGGCCGGACCGGGCCCGGAAGCGAGACCGAGGCCGACCGCCACGGCCACCTCCGCGGCCGCCAACAGGCCCAGGGGGCGCCGGTTCCGACGGAAGAACTGATAACGGTAGGGAGCGTTGACCATGAGCGCCCGCTGGTCGGCGAAGAGATTGACGGTGTAGACGGCCTGGATCATGAGAAAGGAAAACGCCAGGGGAACGGGGGCGGGAGCGAGCCCCATTCCCAGCATAACCGCCAGGGTCAGGAACAAGGCCCCCGCCGCCACCAGAACGTTCCCCTTCACCAGGAGCCTCAGCCCGCGGAAAAACCAGCGCACGGGAAGGGCCCGGCGGTCCCGGGACCATTCCTTGAGCCGGTCGACCACTCCCTGAATCAGCCAGTTCGGGGTCGAAGCGCCCGCGGTTACCCCGACCGTGCGGTATCCCTCCAGTTCCGTCAGAGGCAGATCGGTCGCCGTCTCCACTTGAAACACCGGGAGCCCCCGGTTGCGCGCGATGGCGGTTAGGCGCGCGGTGTTGGCGCTGTTTTTACCCCCCACGACCACCAAGGCCCCCACCCTTTCCAGGAGACGGCCCAGTTCCCCTTGTCGTCCCCGGGTCGAAGCGCAGATGGTCTGGGCCACTTCCACCTCGGGGAACTTCTCCCGGACGGCCGCGGAGAGGCGGTCGTAGTCTTCCTGGCTTTTCGTGGTCTGGGAGACCAGGAGGACTTTCTCCAGGGGAGGGAGCCGGTCCACGTCTCCGAGGTTCTCCACCACGTATCCTTTTTCCCCGGCATACCCCTGAAGCCCCTTGACCTCGGTATGACCGGGATCGCCGAAGATGACGGTGGCGTAACCGCGGGCCGCGTATTTTTTAATGATCCCCTGGACTTTGAGAACGTCGGGGCAACTGGCGTCGCAGACCCGGGCGCCGGTCCGGACCAGGCGTTCGCGCTCGGCCGGGGAAATTCCATGGGCGCTGATGAAAACGGTTTTGCCCGGCCCCAGTTCGTCGATCTCCCGGCCGCTGCGGATCCCGTGGGATTGCAGCAGGGAAACCACCTGCGGGTTATGAATCAGAGGCCCCCAGGTCACGACGCCCGGGCCGCGGCGGCGGCTCCAGTCCACCACCATCTCCAGGGCGCGCTTCACCCCCATGCAGAACCCGGCCTCTCTGGCGACAATTATTTTCATCGATTCCGGGACGGCCCCCGGCCGGCTTTCCCCGGAGAGGCGCCGGCTCCTCCCTCCTGCATCAGGCCAGAATAATACGGGCGTCGAGGGCCCGGGCGCCCCGGCCGTCGACCAGAACGGGGTTGGCGTCGAGTTCGGAGATGCGCGGATGCTCCAGCATCAGCCGGGAGACCCTGCTGATAAGGTCGGCCAAAGCCTCGAAATCGATCGGGCCGGCGCCCCTCATTCCTTCCAGGATGGGGAAGGTGCGGATCGATCGGATCTGGCGCAGGGCCTCTTCCCGGGAAACCGGCGCCACCCGGAAAGCGACGTCCTTGAGCACCTCGACGAAAATCCCTCCCAGCCCGAACATGACGATGGGTCCGAATTGGGGGTCGGTGCTGGCCCCTACGATCACCTCGCGCCCGTCGGGAACCGAGATCATTTTCTGGACCAGGACTCCGCGGATCGAGGCTTCGGGGTCGTAGGCCGCGGCGTTGGCGACGATCTCCTTCCACGCCGCTTCGACTTCCTTTCCCGTTTTCAGGCCGACCTTGACTCCCCCCGCGTCCGATTTATGCACGATCTGCGCGGACATGATTTTCATGACCACGGGATAGCCGATTTCGGCGGCGGCGGCGGCGGCGTCCTCCGCCGACACCGCCAGGCGCCCCGGGGCGACGGGGATGCCGGCTTCGGAGAAGATCTTCTCCGCTTCGTATTCGAGCAGGGTTCTGCGGCCTTCCGCCGCGGCTTCGTCGAGGATGGCGTCGATCTTCATCTCTTTCTCCTCGGCTCCGGGGTTAGGCCCGCAGCCGGTACTCGCCGTAATCGGCCAGGGCTTTCATGGTGTACGCGGCGGCTTTGACGTCGAAAAAATTGGGGATGTCGTGGTCGGCCAGGTACTGGATGCCCTCCGCCGAGATCATCCCCCCCATGAAAGCCGCCAGGGTCGGCTTCGCGTATTTTCTGGCGGTCTCGACCACCGCCCGGGCGTCGCCGAGGTTGTCCGTGACCGCCTGCAGGGTCTGAATCACGATGACCCCGTCGTAGCGGTCCGAACTCATCACTTCCTCCAGCACCGCCCGGTAACGGTCGGGGCCGGCGTCGCCGACGATATCGAAAGGGTTCCCGCGGGACCAGGCCGGGTGAAGGAGCCCGGTCCCGTCCAGGCGCTTGATGCATTCGGGCGAGGGGTCCGGTAGTTCCAGGCCGACTTCCTGACAGTAATCGGTGCACATGACGCCGCAGGCCCCCCCGTTGGTGACGATGGCGACTCTCCTTCCCTTCATCAGGGGCTGGTGGGCCAGGGCGCGGCTGATGGAAAGCAGTTCGGTCAGGTTGTCGGCCAGGATCACGCCCGCTTGGCTGAAGACGCCCCGGTAGACGGCGTAGCTTCCCGAAAGCGATCCCGTATGGGAAGAAACCGCCTTGGTTCCCTTGGCCGAACGCCCGGCCTTGAGGGCCACGATCGGCTTGATTTTGGAGACCTCGCTCGCCACCTCCAGGAACCGGCGCCCGTCGCTGACGCCCTCGATGTAGAGGGCGATCGCCCGGGTGTAGTCGTTGTGGGCAGCCCAGGCCAGAAAATCGGGCACATCCAGGTCGGCTTTGTTCCCGTAGCTGACGACCGCGCTGAATCCGTATTTCTCGTCGATGGACCAATCGATGATGCAATCGACCAGGGCGCCCGACTGGCTGAAGAGGGCCACGGGTCCGGAAAAAGGGAGCGTGATCCCGAAACTGGCGTTGAGGTTTCCGGGAGGATAGAGGCTGCCCAGGCAGTTGGGGCCGATAACCCGGATTCCGTATTCCCGGGCCACCACCATGAACTCCTCCTGCAGCTTTTTCCCGCTCTCGCCGGCCTCGCCGAAACCGGCGGTCAGGATGACTGCGCCCTTCACCCCTTTGCGCCCGCATTCTTTCATGGCCCCGGCAACGGCCGGGCCGGGAACGCAGAAAACCGCGACATCCACCGGTCCGGGCGCGTCCAGAACCGACGGGTAGCAGGCCAGCCCCAGAATTTCCTTTTCTCCGGGGTTGACCGGGTAGATTCCCCCGTCGAACCCCCGCAGTCCCGGACGCGGGAACTCGCCACCGTCGATCAGGCTTTTAAGCACGGTATGGCCGACTTTTTTATCCTTGCGGGAAGCTCCGATCACGGCCACTCCCCGGGGATAAAAAAAAGGATCGATTTCGTCATGAAGGGCTTTCAGATCAACCGACATCGCGAACCTCTGATTCTTGCACGGCGTTTTCGTTGGGCGGCGCGGCCGCCGAAGGAACATATTTATTCTATTGTCTCCGGGCTTACCTTCAATAAGATTCTATCATCATGAACGGCGCCGTCTTGACAGCCCTCCTTCTGGCCGCCGCGGCCGGGAACGGGAACGGAACTCCCCCCCCGGCCGGGAAGGTGCTGGTCCTGGAAGCCCGGGACCCGGCGGGGGACCAGGATTTTCCGGTCGCCCCCGGAGGTTCCTATGCGGGGGGAGACCTGACCGGAGCCCGCCTGACGGTGGCGGTGGTGGAAGTGGATCGGGCTCCGCAGACCCGGGGACGGGGGCATCCCTGCCTCTATATCCCCTTGAAGCTGGAGCTGGAAACCGAGCCCGACCTGCGCGGCGGGGAGATCCAGCGCAACATCTACGTCTCCCTCCCGCCTCTCTTCATCGAGCACATCGCCGTCCGCAACTCGTTTCTCCGGGGCGACGAGCAGGTGCTCCTGGACGGAGAGCGGGAATGCTCCTTTCTCACCGGAATCGACCCGGTCGACGATCTGGCGGTGGAGACCTTCCGGGAAACCGAAACCTACCGCAACTGCTCGTTCGACGCTCCCTTCTCCCTGCGCTACGACAGCTTCCGCGAGGCGTCCCAATACTCGATTAACCGAAAAACGACGTACTATTTTCCCCCCTCCGAATCTTTCTGCTGGACCGAGATCCCCCCCCTGAAGGTGTCGCTGGCCCTGAGCGTCTGCGAAACCGACCTGGGAGTCGCCGGGCCCCTGGCCCTCCTGGTCGCCGACAGCATGTCGTCGGGGTGGACCGCTCTTTCCGACCGGGGGGGGGAGGCGCTGGAACTACTTGACACATCTTCCCGAAAAGGGGATACTAATAAAACCGGCAGATAGTTACGAAAGGAGCACAACCATGGACGCCCAATATATCCAGAACATCCCCATGCAGGTCATCGAAGGGACGTTGACCTGGAACCGGGAGCAAAACGTCGATACCGTCCAGGGGTTGAACCGCCGCATCGCCGAGGGCAGTTTCGCCGATCTGGTGAAAGCGTCCGACGAACGCTACCACTGGTTCACCCGAACGGCCGCCGAAGCCATCATCAACAGCCCCAAGCCGATACGTCTGGTGATCATTGCCGGCCCCTCCAGCTCCGGGAAAACCACGGCTACGATCAAGATCTCGGAGCGGCTCAAGGAAAAAGGGCTGGAACTGGTGCCGATGGTCCTCGACAACTATTTTTTCGACCTGGAGATGCACCCCAAGGACGAATACGGGGATTACGATTTCGAGACGCCGCAGGCGCTGGATCTCCCCCTGATCAACAAGCACCTGGGGGACCTCCTGGCCGGCAAGGAGATCCGGATGCCGATCTACTCCTTCAAGACCGGCAAAAGGCTCCAGGAGACCGTGCCGCTGAAGCTGTCGGAAAACGAAATCGTTCTCATCGACAGCCTCCACGGCCTTTACGAACCCATGACCAGCAGCGTCCCCGCCGCCAACAAGTTCAGGCTCTACATCGAAACCCTCTCCCAGCTCAAGGACGTTCACGGGGAATGGACCCGTTGGACCGATATCCGGCTCCTGCGCAGGATGATCCGTGACAGCTGGCACCGCAGCTACTCGCCGGTGCGCACCATCGGCCACTGGCATTACGTGCGCAGAAGCGAAATGAAGCATATCGTCCCCTTCATCACCGAAACCGATTTCGTGGTCAACGGGGCTCTGGCCTACGAACTGCCCATCCACAAGAAATACTCGTTCGCCGCCCTCAAGGAAGCGATGGACGAGTTCAAGGACGATCCCGGAAAGCAGGACGCCTACATCCGGGCCCGCCGGGTCTACGAGCTGCTCGACACCATCACCGTGGTGGAAGACGATTCCTGCATCCCCGGGAAGTCCCCCCTACGGGAGTTCATCGGAGGCAGCGAGTACTCCTACTGAACGCCCCCGGCGGGGGGACCGGCGTTCGCGTCCGGGACCGCCCGCGGATGGAACTCCTTGCGGAAATCGATCCCCAACAGCCGCGAGGAGGCCCAGTAGACTCCCAGGGAGGCGGCCAGGGGGATTCCCAGCGTCGGCAGGCGCGCGGAGAGACCTTCTCCGGGGAAAAGACGGCCGCAGAGGAAGATGGCCCCCACGCACGCTCCGCTCATAACCGCGGTGGCGGCGGCGGCGCGGCCCAGCAGTTCCCACATCGGCCGGTAACTCCCCGGGACCTTCGCCCGGAGGAACTTCAGAAGCAGGCCCAGGTTGATGAACGCGGCCAGTGCGGTGGAGAGGGCGAGCCCCCCCGCGCCCAGGCCGTCCCGAAGCGGGGGAATGAACACCACCGCCAGGTTGCAGGCCAGGTTGAAGGCCATGGCCGCCAGCCCCGCCCGAACCGGGATGCCCGGCCGCTGGAGCGCGTAAAAAACCTGGGACGTGACTTTCAGCCCCATGAAGGCGACCAGGCCCAGACTGTAGTAGAGCAGGACCCAGGCCGTGGCCTGGACCGAAGCGCTGTCGAACTGGTTGCGCTGGAAAAGGGCGCCGATCAGGGGCCGGCGCAGCAGGATCAGCCCCATCGTGGAGGGAAGCCCCACCAGGAAAATCAGTTTCATCGAACGCAGATAGGTTTCGCGAAGGCCCGCGAAGCGCGCGCCGGCCGCCTGGCTGGACAGGAGCGGGAGAATGACGGTGGCCAACGCGGCCCCGAAGAGACCCAACGGAAGCTGAACCAGGCGGTTGGCGTAGTAGAGAGCGGAAGGGGCCCCCTCCCCCAGGAAGCCGATGGCCAGGACCCTGTCCACCAGCGTGTTCAACTGGAAGACGGCCAGCCCCACGATCCCGGGGCCCATGAGGAGAATTATCCTCCTCATTCCCGGGTGCCGGAAATCGAGCATGAACCGGAAGCGGAACCCCCTCCGGTAGAGGACCGGAATCTGAACGGCCAACTGGGCCACTCCTCCCGCCAGAACCCCGAGAGCCAGCCCGAAGATCCGATCCTCGAGCCGCGGCCCGTAGAGCGGACAAATGACGAAGAGCGCGGCCAGCCAGGCTATGTTGAGGACGACCGGGGAGAAGGCCGGGACCGTGAAGTGCCGCAGGCTGTTGAGCAAACCCGCGATCAGGCCGACCAGGCAGATGAAGAAAAGGTAGGGGAGCATCACCCCCGAAAGGCCGAAAACCAGGGCCGATTCTTCCCGTCCCCAGGAGGCCAGGGCCCAGCAGACCGCCATCCCCGCCAGGACCAGGGCCGCCAGGACCACGGCCAGAGTGCTGATCACGACCGACGCCAGCTTCCAGGCCTCGGCCCGGCCCTTCCCTTCCAGGTATCCGGTGAAGACCGGCACGAAGGCGGCGGTCATGGCCCCTTCGCCGAAAAGCCGGCGGAAAAGGTTGGGTATGGTGAAGGCGACGACGAAGGCGTCCCAGGCCGCGCTGGTGCCGAATATCGAGGCGGTGGCGATGTCCCGGATCAGGCCCAGCACCCGGCTGACCATGGTCGCCGAACTGACGATCCCGGCGTTCTTCAGCAGCTGTCCCCGTTCCCTCATCTCCATCCTTGCTCAAGGGCGATTTCGGGTTGACGGCGCCTTGAGCGGGTACTATAGTACCCCGAATTGACGGTAAAACACGATCATTCCAACGATTATCGGGAGAAACGACATGCCTCAGATACGATCGGCCGAGAAACGACTTCGGCAGAACGAACGCCGTGCCGCCAGGAACCGGACGATCCGGGCTCGGATGCGGACCGGTCGGCGCGCGGTTCTGACCGCCATCGCCGCCGGGGACGCGGAAAAAACCGAGACCGCTTTCCGGCGTTACTGTTCGATGCTCGACCGGGCCCAGGTCAAGGGCATCGTCAAAAAGAACTTCGCCGCCCGGCAGAAAGCCAGGTTTTCCGCGCGCTGTCGGCCCGCCGGGCCCGCTCAGTAGTTCAAACGCCCCCGCGGCGCCCCTTGCCGGCGATCGCGGACGCGGTTTTCAGCGCCGTCAGCTCCAGAACCACGCCGGGAACGGAACCGGTCTCCTTCATGGAGGCATCGGCGGCGGCCAAATCCCGGTAGATGCCGGGAATGAGTCCGGGGGACAGCGCCCGGACCTGAGCCAGGAACTCCTCCCGATACCAAAACACTCCCGCCGCCCGGCAGATTTCCTCGTTTCCCCCGCCCGACTCCAGGGCGGCGCGGCCCCGGGCCAGGCGCCGGAAATGCCGGGCCACCGCCGCCAGCAGGCCCACCGGATTTTCCCCGTGGGCGAGCAGCCCGCCGATCGCGCGCAGGGCCGCGGGCGCGTCGCCCGAAAAAATAAGTTTTCCCAGGGAGAAGAAATCCGTCTCCCGGCTGCGGCCGGCGATTTCGGAAACGCGTTCTTCGTCGATCTCCGCTCCTTCCCCGAACCTCAGGGAAAGTTTTTCCAGCTCCCCTTCGAGGGCGAACCGGTTGGTGCCCACGGTCTCCAGGAGAGCGGCGACGGCGGCTGGAGTCAAGCTCACCCCGCGCCGGCGCGAGGTCTCCGATATCCACTTCTTCAGGGCCACCGTGGACGGGGCCCTGAATTCATGGAGAAACGGGGCGGGAATACGGCGCGCCGGGCTCCATTCCTTCCTGCTCTTGGCGATCAGAAACACCAGGCAGGCGTCGGGATCGGGCTTCTGAAAATAGTCTTCCATCGCCTTCCAGGACGCCGCCGGGATTTTTTCCGCCCGGTCGACCACGACCAGTCTCCCCTCCCCCTCTTCCGGCGACGGGGAGAACAGGTCCATGGCGACGGTCCGGGCCGAGTCCAGGATCTCCGCCGGGGAGGTCTCGTCCCCCATCAGGAAATCGTACCCCGGAGCGGCCGGCCCGGAGCGGCCGGCCTTGATGGAGGAAACGAACTCGGCTTTGGCATAATCGTCTTCCCCCAGCAAAAAAGCCAGGGGGGGGCGGCGTCCGCCCCGGAGGGAGGCGGAGGCCTTACCAGTAGCTGACGACGGCATCGACCACTTCCCGGGCCAGGTCCCGGTAGGCCAGGGGCCTGGCATTCTCTTCGGACTGGGGCAGGCTCCCCTCCACGAAAAAGTCGGTTTTCCCCTGTACCGTCTGGTGGGCGACCAGCTTTTCTCCCGTACGCCGGTCGGTCAGGGAGATCCGGGCCCTGATGATCAGGCGATATTCGTCGACCTCGTCGTCGTCGCGCCCGGAAAGCCCCATCACCCGTCGGGTCCAGTCCACGATCTCCCCCTGAAGCACGGTATCGGCGTCGCTGCGGGGCACCGGCTGAAGGTTCCCGTCCTGGCGGAGGCGGTTGATGACGGCGTCGGTGATATCGACTTCCACCCCCACTTCCTTGGTGGAGTTGACGAAGGTGGGGACGTACACCGTCCTCAGATTGGGAGGCAGCGTCGTCCCCACCTGGTAATGAGAGCACGCGCCGGCCAGCAACAGCCCCCCCCCGGCCAGGATGCGGACCAGCCCCCTCACTCCTCCTCCGAATCTTCCGTCGGGTTCCATTCCTCCTCGGCCACCTCTTTCTCCAGCAGCTTCTGTTGGGCCGCGGCGGGTTCGACCACCGGGATCCGCTCCCGCGCCTGGGCGGCCCAGGTCGTATTCGGATATTCTTCCGCGACGGTCCGGTAGTAGATCAGCGCCCCGACCGGGTCGCCCCTGTTCTGGTAATACTTGCCGATCCGGAAATCCTTTTCCGCCAGCCTCTCCCGCAGTTCCGCCTCCATCTCCCCGGCCTCGCCGGCCCGGGGATCGTCGGGGTAACGGCCGATGAAGAGCTGGAACCACTTCAGGGCGCGGCGGCTTTCCGTCTGATCGTAGTTGGAGGAACGGGAAAGCTGGAAGGCGCAGTAGCCGTGCTGGAAAATGGCTGAGGAAACGACGTCGCTGCCGGCGTAGTTCTCCAGGATGAGATCGTATTCCACCTCCGCTTCCCGGTACCTGCCGTCTTCCTGGATGGCGACGGCCAGGTTGTACTGGGCCTGCGGGGCGATGGGACTGAAGGGGGCGGTCTTGACCATGGTCTGGAAGATGGTCTCGGCGGTGGAGAGCCCCGAAGAAAAGAACCCGTCCTCTTCTCCGCCGAGATACTGCTCTCCGATCCGGAACTGGCGCTGGAGAATCTCGTTGAGGCTGCCCTCCCCCGGATAATCGTCGAGGATCCGCTGGTAGGTCTCGAAGGCATCGAAAAGATCCCCCCGGCGTTCCTGCACTTCTCCCAGCCGCAAAAGCGCGTCGGGGGCCTGGGGAGCGTGGGGAAAATCGTCGATCAGGTCTTCGTAGCAGTCGACGGCTTCGGACAGGTCTCCCTCCTCCTCGGCGGCGAGCCCCCGGCGGTACAGGGCCGCGGCCAGGGCGTCGGTCGCCTGCTCTTCGGGATCGGCTCCCGCCGCCGGCACGACGGCGCACAAGGCGAAGACGACGATCAGGATTGCACACGGAGCGAACTTCATGTCAGGCGTCTCTTTCTCCCGGGTCGGGCGACATCTCAAAACCGAAAAACCGCTTTCATGATCCTCAGGCAGAGATTGGCGTAAATCCCCGCCGCCATATCGTCGGCCATGATCCCCCATCCCCCCGGCAACCCTTCCAGGTTCCGAACCGGGACGGGCTTGAGTATATCAAATATCCGGTTGAATACAAACCCGGCAAGAATCAGGAGCCAGCCCCCGCCCCGGCCGGCGACGGGGATGAAGGCGAAGGTCACGAAAACGCTGAAGGCTTCGTCGATGACCGCCTCGGGGGGATCGGCCCTTCCCATCGCGGTTTCCATCCGGGAGCAGGACCAGACCCCGATCGCGAAAAACGCCGCCATGAAAACGGCGAACGCCCAGCCGGCGGCGGAGACGTCGGCGGGAACGAGTCCGGGAGCGGCCCGCTTCAGGATCAGAAACCAGACCAGCCCGGCCGCTGCCCCCACGGTCCCGGGCGCGACGGGAAGAAATCCGGCGTAGAAGAACGAGCCGAAAAACAACGCGGCCTGTTCAGTCGTTTTCCTCACCCGTCCCCGCCGGCATCGCTTCCCGCTCCATCTCCACCAGGAGACAGCGGTAGTTGCTGACCATGTAATACAGGCCGGAGAAGGTGGTCATGAATACGGTGGCCCAAGCCAGGACCATGATCACCCAGCGGTACTGCTCCACGTCCGCCCGGGAGTCGTAGAAGAGGCTGAGGTAAAGCAGGGTCCCGGCGACGGCGACCACCTGGGATATGGTCTTGTGCTTTCCCCATCTTCCCGCCGGCATGATCTTCCCCTGCCCCGCGGCCAGAAGCCTCAGGCCGGTGATGGCGAACTCGCGGCTGATGATGACGATCGCCATCCAGGCGGGGAGCCCGATCTCGGGGATGCTGACGAAACAGATGAACGCCGACGAGATCAGGATCTTGTCCGCCAGGGGATCGATCAGCATCCCCAGGCGCGTGACCTGTCCCCGGGAACGGGCCAGGACGCCGTCGAGATAGTCGGTGAGCATGGCCACGAGAAAGATGGTCAGGCCCAGAAGATAGTTTCCGCTGAAATCGAGAGACAGCGCGGCCACGAAAAACGGGGTTGCCAGCAATCTGGCGACCGTCAGTTTGTTGGGCAGATTCATTCCCCGGCCTCCGGCGCCGATTCGGTGCGAACTTCTCCGGCCACGCGGCCGAAGAGATCATAATCGGAACTGTCGTCGATCTCAACCCAACAAAATTCGCCGGGCGGCGGGCGGCGCCCCTCCAGGATCACTCCCCCGTCGATTTCGGGCGCCTGAAACCAGGCTCGGGCGTTCGCGCCGCCCTCCGCCGTCTCCGGATCCACCCCCACCGCCGCGATCGTCTTCCCCCGGTACCCGGCGAGGACCTCGGCCGAAATCTCGCGCTGCCTGAGCATGATCTTTTCCCGCCGCCGAGCCGCCGTTTCCGGCGGAACCCGGGGCCGGTCCCGGTAAGCCGCCGTCCCCGGCTCCGGGGAATAGGCGAACACCCCCAGGTGATCGAACCGGGCCCATTCCACGAACTCCATCAGCCCGGCGAATTCTTTCTCGCCTTCACCGGGGAACCCGGTCATCAGGGTCGTGCGCAGAACGATTCCGGGCACCGTTTCCCGGCAGCGTTCCACCAGACGGACCTGGCTTTCCCGGGTAAGGCCCCGCCCCATTCTTTTCAAGATCGAAGTGTCGGCGTGCTGGAAAGGGATGTCCAGGTAGGGGAGGAGCCGGGCCGATGAAGCCATCCTCTCCAGCACCCCCGCCGCCAGGTGCCCGGGATGGGCGTACAGGAGCCGCAGCCATCTGATCCCGTCGACTCCCTCCAGGGAATCGAGCAGCCGTTCCAGCCCCCCTTCTTCCCCCCGGTCGCGGCCGTAGGCCGCGGTATCCTGGGCGATCAGGATCAGCTCCCTGACCCCGCGCTCCGCCAGGGAGCGGGCTTCGGCCAGGATATCGCCGGGGGGACGGCTGGCCAGGCGACCCCGCAGGGAGGGGATCAGACAATACCGGCAGCGGTTGTCGCAGCCCTCGGCGATGCGCAGATAGGCGAACGGCGGCGGCGTGGAGACGATGCGGGAGGAAGCTGGGGCGGCCGGCTCTCCTTCCGCCTCGCCCAGGCGGCGGCGGATCAGGAGCGGGAGCCGGCGGTAGTCGGAGAAGCCGACCAGCAGGTCCGCTCCCGCGACCTCCCCCCTCCCCCGATCCGCCAGGTATTTGACCAGGCAGCCCGTCGCCACCAGCAACCGGCAGCTCCGTTTCTTATAGCGGGCCAGGCGGCGGATTTCTTCCTCGGCTTCTCGTCGGGCCTCGGCCAGAAAGGCGCAGGTGTTGCAGACGACGACCTCCGCTTCCGCCGGGTCCGCCGTGATCTCGAATCCCGCCCCGGCCAAGGAGCCCAGGAGGACCTCGGAATCGACCCGGTTTTTGGGGCAGCCCAGGCTGACCAGGCCGACACGGGTCATTGCGCCCGCACGCCCGATCGGGTCACCCGCAACCGGGCGGGGGAAGGCAGATCGGAAGGCAGGGGCAGGCGTTTTCCGTCGAGGAAAAATTCGACCCGGTCGGGAACGGCCACCTTGACCGAAAAATAATCCCGGGCGCTTCCCTGGTAGGCGTCGCCTTTCTTCAAGGTGCTGAAGAATTTGAGAACCCCGTCGGGGGAAACCTCGATCCAGGCGTCCTGCGCCGCCCGTATCTCCAGGATCAGGCGCGCGGAGTCTTCCGCCGCCGCGCCCGCGGTCAGGGGGATCCGGGCGTCGGATCCGGGCAGATAAGGGCTTTCGACGACCTCGAAACCGGTTCGGTCGGTGCCCGGCGCGACCAGGCTGGCGCCCAGGCGCAGAAACCCCAGGATCAGCAACCCCGCCGCCGCCGCCGCCCCGACGGCCAGGAGAACGCTGCGGGTTTTTATCCTGGAAAAGCGGGGGATGGGCTCGGTGCGGCTCCGGTCCAACACCAGCGCCTCGTCGACGGGATGGCTGGAGGCGGCGTAGGCTTCCACCACCGGCTCGGGGTCCGCGTCCAGGAACCGGCAGTAGATCTTGATGAATCCCCGGGAATACGCGGGAGAAGGCAGCAGTTCGAACCTCCCCGCCTCCATCGACTCCAGGTATTCCTGCTTGATCTTGGTGACCTGGGCGGCGGATTCCAGGGAAATCCCGCGGGCTTCACGGGCCCGTTTGAGGCCGCCGCCGATTTCTCTCATGGACGCCGTCATGGGCTCAATCCTCCGGCTCCACGGCCTGATCGGCCAGGGTGGCGATAAGAATCTCCCGGGGCTTCATTCCCTGGGCCGGCCCCACCACGCCCTTCTCTTCCAGAACGTCCATCACCCGGGCCGCCCGCGAGTATCCTATTTTCAGTTTACGCTGGAGGATGGAGACCGAGGCCTGGCCGTTTTCGCGGATGACGTCGATGGCCGCTTCCAGCATGGGATCGTCGGCGGTTTCCTCGGCTCCCCCCCCCGCCGCGCCCGGCCCCGCGGCGGTCCGGGAGAAGATGGTCCGATCGAACTCGGGGGAGCGCTGCTGATTGATGAAATCGACCACCGCGGTGATCTCGTGGTCGTGGCAGAACGTCCCCTGGGCCCGGAGCATGTTGCTGGAACCGGGAGGAACGAAGAGGAGGTCGCCGTTGCCCAGCAGCTTGTCGGCCCCGCCGGCGTCCAGAACGGTGCGGGAATCGACCTTGGCCGCGACTTTGAAGGAAATCCTTCCCGGGAAGTTGGCCTTGATGATCCCGGTGATGACGTCCACGGAAGGGCGCTGGGTGGCCAGGATCATGTGAATACCGACCGCCCGGGAAAGCTGCGCCAGCCGGGCGATGGCGCTTTCGATCTCGCGGGGGGCGGTGATCATGAGGTCGGCCAGCTCGTCGATGAGCAGGACGATGTAGGGAAGCCGTTCCGGCATGTCCTCCTCGTCGCCGCTGCGGTCCCGGTTGTTGTAGCCGGCGATATTGCGGGCCGGGACCCGGGCGAGGAGGTCGTAGCGTTCTTCCATCTCCTTGACCAGCCAGTTCAGGGCCATGGCCGCTTTCCCGGCTTCGGTGATGACCGGGCAGAGCAGGTGGGGGATCTTGGTATAGGCCGTCATCTCCACTTTTTTGGGGTCGACCATGATCAGCTTGAGCTCGTCCGGAGTCCGGGCGAACAGGAAACCCATGATAATGCCGTTGATGCACACCGTCTTGCCCGAACCGGTGGCCCCGGCGATGAGCAGGTGGGGGATCTTGGTCAGATCGGTGATGACCGGTTTCCCCGAAAGGTCCTTCCCCACCGGTATGGGAAGCACGTGGGAACGGGACCGGAATTGATGCGACTCGACCATTTCCCGGAGCGAAACCAGGGTGGTGGAGGGGTTGGGAACCTCGATCCCGATGGCCCCCTTGCCGGGGATGGGGGCCAGGATGCGCACGGAGGTGGCCTTCATGGCCAGGGCGATGTCGTTCTCCAGGGCCTTGACCCGCCCCACTTTCACTCCCGGCGCGGGCTCGACCTCGTAACGGCTGATGGCGGGGCCGACCTCCATCCCCACCACTTTGGCCTCGATCCCGAAGTCCATGAGGGTGGTTTCCAGCACCCGGGCGTTCTGATCGGCGTCGCCGGCGGCGGCCCGGCCCCGGCTGGGCGCGGGCTGATCGAGAAGCTCGGTGGAGGGAAGGACGAAGGGCCCCCCGGGAGCGGCTTTGCGGGCGGAGGCGGCCCGGGGACGGGCGGGGGCCGGCGGGGCTGGCCGGGGGGGGGACGGTTCGGCGGGAGCCGAAACGGACGCCGGTTTCTCCTGCTGCTTCTGCTGGAGCCGGCGCTGACGCTCCTGTTCCTTGGCCTGTTTCTTCTCCTCGCGCCGTTTCCGGGCTTCGGCCTCCTTCTGGGCGCGGGCCTCGGCTTCCTCCCGTTTCTTCTCCTGTTTCCGGGCTTCCATCTCCCGCCGGCGGCTTTCCAGCGCCTGACGCTGGCGGCGTTGAGCTTCGGCGGCGGCCGCGGCCGGTGACCCGGGGCGCCGGGCCGTGCGCTTGGCCCCGGTGGGCATCACCGGGGGCCTCAGAGCGGGACGGGCGGTTTCGGGAACCGGCGGGCGGACGCGGGGACGCCGCCGGCGGCGGAAAAGCGAAGCGATCCCGCGCCCCAGCCGGGCCGCGGCCGCGCCGGCGATGAAAAACGGTTTGAGGTCCGTGAGCACGGAGATGGAGACGACCAAAACCGTGATCAGTACCAGCCGGCTGCCGACCAGGCCCAGGTTCTCGAAGAGAAAGCCCCCGGCCGCCGCGCCCCACGCGCCCCCCAGCCCGATCTCCTGGAGTTCCCACCCGATGCGGGAATCGGGGATGGAGGTCTGGATGCTGAAGAGCGGGGCGAAGCTGAGAACGGCGGCCAGCTCCAGAAGCAGCCTGACCGCGACCGGACGGCGCGGGCCGGGCCCGGCGGCCAGGCACCCCACCCCCTCCCCCAGCAGGAAAACCGGGACGGAGTACGCGCCCCACCCCAGAAGGAGGAAGAGGGCGAGCGCCGTCCACGCCCCGCCCTTCCCGATGTAATTGAAGACGGGGATCTCCCCGGAAGCCTGTCCGACGTCGCCGGGTTGATAGGTGGCCAGGCTTAACAGAACGAAGACGGCGCCGGCTACGAGCAACAAGCCCCACGCAGGAGAGTGTTGTCTATCCGGCGCCATCCCGATCCGGAGCAGCCTTCGGTCAGCTCTTGTTTTCGGCCAGAACCGCCTTCCGGCTGAGTTTGATCCGACCCAGATTATCGATGTTGATAACCTTGACTTTGATGATGTCGTCCACCCGGACGACGTCCTCGACCTGGGCCACGCGGTGTTCGTCGAGTTCGGAGATATGCACCAGGCCGTCCTTGCCGGGAACGATCTCCACGAAAGCCCCGAAGGGCTTGATGCTCACGACCTTCCCGGTATAGATCTGCCCGACCTCGACCTCGGCCACCATGGCTTCGATGGCGGAACGGGCCCGCTCGGCGGCTTCCAGGTCGGAAGACGATATCTGGATCAGACCGTCGTCTTCGATGTCGATGGTGACCCCCCACTTCTCCATGGCCTTGATGTTCTTGCCCTTGGGCCCGATCACCAGGCCGATCTTGTCCGGATCGATCTGGATGGCCAGTATCTTGGGGGCGTAGGGCGAGATCTCGGGACGCGGGGCCGGCTGGACCGAATCCATGATGTCCAGAATCCTGACCCGGGCCTGCCGGGCCTGGGAGAGGGCCCGGTGCATGATCTCCTCGGAGATGCCCTTGACCTTGATGTCCATCTGCAGGCCGGTGATCCCGTCCCTGGTCCCGGCGACCTTGAAGTCCATGTCGCCCATGGCGTCCTCGTCGCCGAGGATGTCGGTGAGGATCAGGGTCTGATCTTCTCCCTTGAGCAGGCCCATGGCGATTCCGGCCACGCCCGCTTTCACCGGGACCCCGGCATCCATCAGGGAAAGGCTCCCGCCGCAGATGGAGGCCATCGAGGAAGAACCGTTGGAGGAGAGGATGTCGGAAACCACCCGGATGGTGTAGGGGAAGGCCTCCTCGGTGGGAAGGACCGGCAGCAGGGAGCGTTCGGCCAGGTGGCCGTGCCCGATTTCACGGCGCTTGGGGCCGCGGTCGGGGCGGGCTTCCCCCGTGCAGAAGGGCGGGAAATTGTAGTGCAGCATGAACCGCTTGGTCTTCCCCTCCCCTTCATGGAGGCCGCCGATGCGCTGGCGGTCGCCGGGGGTCCCCAGCGTGGTGATGACCAGGGCCTGGGTTTCGCCGCGGGTGAAGATGGCCGAGCCGTGCGTCCGGGGAAGCACCCCCACTTCCGGGGTGATCTGGCGGATGTCTTCGGTCCCGCGGCCGTCGATCCTGACCCCCTCGGTGAAGACCATCTGCCTCATGGCCTTCTTCATGACGGCGCCGTAGGCGGCATTGAACTCCCACTCCTCGGTTTCCGGGTCCTCCTCCAGAAAATCGACGAAGGTCCGGTCGCGGAGTTCGACCAGGGCCGCGCCCCGCTCTTTCTTGATCTTGATCCGCAGCAGCCCCGGCAGTTCGTCTCCGACCGCCGCCACCATCTTCTTCAGGATCGCCTCGGAAGCCTCCTGCAGCGGAAATTCGACGGGTTCGGGGTTGACTTCGGCCTTGAACCTGACCTGAGCCTGGCAGCTTTCCTTGAGGGCTTCGTGGCCGAAGATGATCCCCTTGAGCACAACGTCCTCGGGAACGATCTGGGCCCCGCCCTCGACCATCATGATGGCGTCCTCGGACCCGACGACGACCAGGTCGAGCACGCTTTTCTCCAGCTGCTCCTCGGTGGGGTTGATCACGTACTCGCCTTCGATCAGGCCGACCCGCACGCCTCCGATCGGGCCGGAGAAGGGAAGCCCGGAGACCATCAGGGCCGCGGAAGCGGCGTTGACGCTGATGATGTCGGGATCGTTCTGGCCGTCGGAGGAAAGCACCCAGGCGATGACCTGGACCTCGTTGCGCATGCCCTTGGGAAAGAGCGGCCGGATGGGCCGGTCGATGATCCTGGAGGTGAGTATCTCCTTTTCGGTCGGGCGCCCTTCGCGCTTGAAAAAACCGCCGGGGATTTTTCCGGCGGCGGAAATCTTTTCCCTATAATCGACGGTGAGGGGGAGAAAGTCGGTTCCCATACGCGGCTGCTTGGCCGCCACCACGGTGACCAGCACCACGGTGCCTCCGCAGGTGGCCGTCACCGCGCCGTTAGCCTGGCGGGCCAGGTGACCGGTCTCGAAGACGATCTCCTTGCCCCCGAGCATACAACTGATCTGCTTCTTCATTGATTCCATGCCTCTTTCTGGTTCCACTGGTCCTCTTCAGCTTATTTTCGTAACCCGAGCCGCGCGATGACGTCGCGGTACTTTTCCGGATCCGCCTGCTTCAGATACCGCAGGTGCTTCTGGCGGCGGCTGACCATGATGATCAGGCTGCGCTGGGTCCGGAAATCCTTGCGGTGCTGCTTCATATGCTCGGTCAAACGCTTGATCTGATCGGTCAAAAGGGCGATCTGGACCTCGGACGAACCGGTGTCCCGTTCGTGCTTGCCGAAATCGGATATGACCCGGGCCTTTTCTTCGGCGGTTATGCTCATTCATCCTCCTCGTTGCGCTTTTCTGAATTTTTTTCCGTTTTCAGTTCCATTCTGGCGATTTGTTCGTCCGTCCGCATTCTGGCGAGCAGTTCCGGCACGGAATCGAAACGTATATCTTGCCTGATCCTGGAGAGCAAGTACACTTTTATTTCTCGCCCGTAGAGGTCCCCGTCCCAGTCGAAGACATGGGCCTCGTTCCGGCTAAGACCGGCGCCCAGGGTGGGCCGGAAACCCCGGTAGAAGAGGCCTCCGCCCAACCGTTCCCCCCCGCACTCGACAACGGCGGCGTAGACCCCCGGAGCCGGGGGCAGCTGCCGGGGGGTGAAATTGGCGGTGGGATACCCCCACTCCCGGCCGCGGCCGTCCCCCGGTTCGACCGTTCCGGAAACGGAGTGGAACCTCCCCAGAAAAGCGGGGACTTCGCCCACTTCCCCCCGTTCCACCCGATCCCGGATCAGGGAACTGCTCACCCGGAGGCCTCCGACCGCCAGGGGGGGGACGACCAGCACCTCCACCCCGGCTTCCGCGCCCAGGGATTTCAAGAGCGTCGACCCGCCGGCCCGGCCTCGGCCGAACCGGAAATTTTCCCCCACCGCCACTCCGGAGAGGCCCAACCGCCGGGAGACCACGTCTTCGACGAATTCCCGGGGGGACATGGCCGCCAGCTCGTCTTCCAGGCGCACCGCCCAGCAGACGTCCACCCCGCCCGCGGCTAAAAGTTCCAGCCGCTCCCGCAGCGTGGTCAGCAGCCTCCTCCCCGGGGCCGGTTCCGTTCCTTTCCCATTTTCGTCGGGGGGGACGAAGGTGAGCACCCCCAGGGGGCGGCGGGGGCCGGCCTGGGCCCGGGCCCGATCCAGGAGCAGCCGGTGGCCGAGATGAACGCCGTCGAAGATGCCGATGGCGGCGAGGACCCGCCCGGCGCCGGAAGCGACGGGCTCCAGCGATGAAAAGACCTTCATCCCGCCTCCCCTCCCGGCGCGGGCAGGAGGAAATCTTCGGCCTCCCCCTCCAGGATCTTCTCCAGCGGGAAGGCCTGCTCCAGGCGGTACGGGCCCACCCGCGTCCGCCGCAGCGAGGCCAGGCAGGCGCCGCAGCCGAGCCGGAGGCCGAGGTCGTGGATCAGGGTCCGGACGTAGGTGCCCCCGGAACACGCCACTTCCAGCCCGGCGAGCGGCGGTCGGAACCAGACCAGCTCCAGCCTGCTTACCGTCACCTTCCGCGGGGAACGTTCCACCGTCTTGCCCTCCCGGGCCAGCTTATAGAGCGGTTTGCCCCTGAACTTGAGCGCCGAAACCATGGGGGGCACCTGCTCGATCTCTCCCCGGAACGCTTCCAGGGCTTCTTCCAGCTCCTCCCGGGTCACCCGCGAAGGGTCGGCTTCTCCCAGGGTGCGCCCGGTCGCGTCCTGGGTGTCGGTCCACCTTCCCAGGAGGGCTTCCGCCCGGTACTCCTTGCCGCCCCCCAGCAGGTTCCGGGCGGTGCGGGTGGCTTTTCCGCAGAGAACGATCAGGAGGCCGGTGGCCATGGGATCGAGGGTTCCGCCGTGTCCGACTTTCCCGAACTTGAACCGGCGGCGGATGCGGGCGACCACTCCGAAGGAAGTTATCCCCGCCGGCTTGTCCACGAGCATGATCCCCCCGGCGTCCTTCCCCCTCGGCCCCGGCATCTTACCCGCTCCTTTTCCCTCCCCGGGGCCCGGCGGCGGCGACGGCCGCGCGCACTCGGCGCAGGACCGCCGGCACCACCGAACCCAGGTCGCCCGGGACCTCGGCCCCGGCGGCGGCGGCGTGGCCCCCGCCGCCGAAGTGCGCGGCGATCCGGTTGACGTCGATGACGTCCGGCTCCTTGGACCGGAAGGAGACCTTGACCCCGCCCCGGTGCTCGGCGAAGAGCAGCGCCACCCGGGTGGAGGCCAGGTCGCGCGGCTGGGCGATGAGAGCGTCGTTGGTGTCGTCGAAGAAATGAAACCGGGCGGTGGTTTCCCGGTCCAGGCAGACGTAGCCGATCAGGCCGTCGCGGGTGACGTGGAGGTTGGAGAGCGCCGCCGCCAGGAGCTTGAGGCTGGAGGGATCGTACACGTTGTACACCTTTTTGTAGATCTCGTAGGGGACCAGCCCCTTCGCGGTCAGGCGGCCGGCCAGCTCGAAGATCTTCTTCCCCTGCCCGGGGGTGACCATAAACTGGAATTTCCCCATGTCGGTGAGGAGGGCGACGTAGACGCAGAGAGCCAGGTCCCGGCCGAGGGGGACGCCCAGGCGCCGGCCCAGGCGCAGCACCATCTCCGCGGTGCAGGGGGCCGAAGGGTCGATCCAGTCCAGGCCGGTATACCCCGGGTTGGAGACATGGTGATCGATGGCGGCCCGGACCGTCCCGGGTCCGATGAGGTCGAGGGCGCGGCCCAGGCGCGGGGGCGAGGGGGTGTCGAGAAAGAGGGCGACCTGGGGACGGAAGGGCAGCGGCCCCTGAAAAAGAATCTCGGAAGCGCCCGGGAGGAAGGCGAAATTGGGCGGGATCCGATCGGTGTTGAAGACCGCCGCCCGCTTGCCCAGCGCCCGCAGGACCAAGGCCATGGCCAGACTGGAACCGACGGCGTCGCCGTCGGGGTGGAGGTGGGAAGCCACCAGAAACGAGCGGTGCCCGTCAATCAGTTCCAGGAGTCTCTTCGGTATCCTCATCGTCGTCCGCGGGGAGCTGGCCGTCTTCCCGGCGCAGGCTGCCCAGCATCTCCTCGACTTTCATGGTGTAGGCGATGGAATCGTCCCGGTGGAAGAAGATCTTGGGGCTGTAGCGGAGACGGAGCGCGGACGCCAGTTCCCGCTGGATGAAGCTCCTGGCGCTCTCCAGCCCCTCGAGCGTCTTGGCGACCTCTTCCTCGCTTCCGTAGACGCTGACGTGGATGTGGGCGTTCTTCAGGTCGGGGGTGACGTCGACTCCCATCACGCTGACGAAACCGATCCGGGGGTCGCGGGCGCCCTTCCCGATGATCTCACCCACCACCCGCTGGATCTGATGTTCCACTCGCTGCTGGCGTCGGCTTTTCACTTCTCGTCGGGCCTCTTCGGCGGCGGGCCCCGGACGACGTTCCGCCGCCCGACGCCGACCCCTTACAGGCGCCGGGCCGTCCGGGTCACCTGGATCGACTGCAGGACGTCGCCGGCCTGGAAATCATGAAAATTGGCGAGCGCTATTCCGCATTCCTGCCCGCTGGTAACTTCCTCGACCGAATCCTTGAACCGCTTGAGCTGGGAAATCGTGTCCTCGGTTACCGTTTCGCCTTCGCGGCGGAGGCGGACCTTGGCCCCCTTGCGGAGTTTCCCCGATTCCACCCGGCAACCCGCGATCCGGCCCACCTTGGAGATTTTGAAGACCTCGAGGACGACGGCTTCCCCGGTCACGGACTCTTCCACGATCGGGGAGAGCATCCCTTCCAGGGCCAGCCGGATCTCGTCGACGGCTTCGTAGATGATATTGTAGAGCCGAACGTCCACCCCTTCCTGGCGGGCCAGTTGCCGCACCCGGGTGTCGATGCCGACGTGGAAACCGACCACCACCGCGTCCGAGGCGGAGGCCAGCATGATGTCGGATTCGCTGATGTCCCCGACGTCGGAGCGGATGATGTTCAGCGCCACTTCGCTGTCGGAGAGCTGGGCCAGGAGCGAGCCCAGGGCTTCGACCGAGCCCTGCACGTCGCCCTTGAGCAGGATGCGCATGTCCCGGGTGTGGCCCTCGGCCAGTTTCTGGAAAAAGTCCTCGAGCGTGGTCTTGCGCGCTTCTTCCTGGGCGCGGCGGCGGCTGCTTACCTTCAATTCCTCGGTGATCCGCCGGCCCTGGACCTCGTTCTCGACCCCGCGCAGGATGGCGCCGGCTTCGGGAACGTCGTTCAGCCCCAGGACTTCCACCGGCGTCGCCGGCCCCGCGGCCTTGACCGGCTGCCCCCGGTCGTCGAACATGGCCTTGACCTTGCCCGTGCATTCCCCGCAGACCACGGCCTGACCGACCTTGAGGGTTCCGTTCCGGACCAGGACGGTCGCCACCACGCCCCGTTTCCCCGAAAGCTTGGCCTCGACCACGATTCCCTCCACCGGGCCCTCGGGGTCGGCTTTCAGCTCCATGATCTCGGCCTGGAGCAGGAGCATTTCCAGAAGTTCGCTCAGCCCCTTCTTGGTCGTGGCCGAGACCTCGACGCAGAGGACCTCGCCCCCCATCCCCTCGGGAGCCAGGCCTTTTTCGACCAGCTGCATCTTGACCCGGTTGGGATCGGCCGCGGTCTTGTCGCATTTGTTGATGGCGACCACCACCGGGACGTCGGCGGCGCGGGCGTGGTCGATGGCCTCCAGGGTCTGGGGCATGATCCCGTCGTCGGCCGCCACCACCAGGACGACGATATCGGTCAGGTTCGCCCCCCGGGCGCGCATGGTGGTGAAGGCGGCGTGGCCGGGGGTGTCCAGGAAGACCACGCCGTGGCCGCCGGCGTCGACGCGGTAGGCCCCGATATGCTGGGTGATCCCCCCCGCTTCCTTGGCGGTGATCCGGGAGCGCCTGATGGCGTCGAGGATGGAGGTTTTGCCGTGGTCGATGTGGCCCATCAGGGTGACGACCGGCCCCCGGGGCTTGAGGTTCTCTTTCCGGGCCGCCGGCGCCGCGGCCGGGGCGGCCGGAGACGGGGGCGGAGGCGCCGCCTGGGCTTCGTCCTTATCCTTGACCGCGGTCTCGGAGACGAGTTCGTACCCGTAGTCGGCGGCCATGACCCCGGCCGTCTCCTCGTCCAGGAACTGGTTCAGGGAGGCGAAGATGCCGTTGTCCAGAAGCCGCTTGATCAGGATGTTGGGTTTGACGTCGATCACCTCGCACAACTGCTGGACCGTGACCGGGAACTTGACCGTCAGCCGCCGGGGCTGCTCCGGAGCTTCTTCGGGAGCGGCCTCTTCCGCGGCGGCGGGAGCGCCCGCTTCCTCCGCGGCCGGGGCGGACAGCTCCCGGCGCGCGATTTCGGCGTCATCGTCGGAGATCGAAGAAGAATGGGATTTTACCTCGATCCCCTTCGCCCGCAGCAGCTCCAGCAGTTCCTTGCTGCTGACCTCGAGTTCCCTGGCTAATTCGTATACTCTCATCTTTCTCCTGGGCGGTTAAGCGGTCTCGGCGCGGCCCCTGTCCTTCTTGTTCTTTTCCCGGGCCGCGACCGCGTCCCGGGCGGAAGCGATGATGCGCTCCGCCGTTTCCTCGTCCACCCCGGGAACGGCGAGAAGGTCTTCCTTGTCGGAGATGGCCAGCACCGGCACCCCGGTGAAGCCCGCTTCCACCAGCGCGCGGGCCAGGGCCGTGTCCACTTCGGGCAGGCGGGAAAGCGCCCCGATCGCGTCCTTGACGTCCTTGAGCACTTCTCCTTCCCGGTAGATGTCGATCTGCCACCCGGTCAGGCGGGAGGAGAGGCGCACGTTCTGGCCCTTGCGGCCGATGGCCAGCGAAAGCTGGTCTTCGTCCACGATCACTTCCGCTTCTTCCTTGGTTTCGTCGATGGTCACCCGCTTGAGCTTGGCCGGGCTCAGGGCGTTGGTGATGTAGGTCACCGGATCGGCGTCCCAGCGGATGATGTCGATCTTCTCCCCGTTGAGTTCCCGGACCACGCTCTTCACCCGGCTGCCGCGGATGCCGACGCAGGCCCCGACGCAGTCCACCCGGGGATCGTCGGACCAGACCGCCAGCTTGGTCCGGTACCCCGCCTCCCGGGCGATGGCCTTGATCTGGACCACCCCCTGCTCGATCTCCGGGACTTCCATCTCGAAGAGGCGGCGCACGAAATCGGGGTTGCTCCGGGAGAAGATGACTTCCGGGCCCCGGGGGCCGTCCTTGACCTCCAGGATCAGGGCCCGCAGGCGCATGCCCAGGTGGTACTCCTCCTGGGGGCACTGCTCCCGGAAGGGGAGGATGGCCTCGGTCCGGTCCAGGTCGATGAAGACGGTCTGGCGCTCGATCCGGCGCACGATCCCGCTGGCCAGCTCACCGGTCCGCTCCTGGAAGGTCTCGCGCACCACTTCCTTCTCGGCCTCGCGGATCTTCTGCATCACCACCTGCTTGGCGGTCTGGGCGGCAATCCGCCCGAAGCGCTCGGTCGGGACCGGGATCCGGACTTCGTCCCCGACCTTGATCGCCGGGTCGAACGTGCGGGCATCCGAGAGGGAGATCTCGCTGCCGCGGTCCTCGACCTTCTCCACCGCGATCAGGCAGGCGGAGGCGCGGATGTCGCCGGTCTCCGGGTCGACCGTGACTTCCAGGTCACGGGCCGACTCCACCGCCTTCTTGGAAGCCGAAATGATGGCGGTCTCGATCGCCTCGATGAGCACCTCGCGGCTGACGCCCTTGTCCTTCTCCATGTATTCGAAAAATGCCAGCAATTCTCTGTTCATCGTCTTCTCCCCCTTCCTCCCGCCGGGAGGTACACCCCGTACCCCTGCCCGCCCCGGTAAATAAAAAAGTGGGTTGCCACCCACTTTAACCAGGTACGGGCACTGTCCAACCTGATGAATATAGCGGGACCGGCGGTCCCGGGTCAAGACGAAAAAAGGCGCCCCCGGCGGGGGAAGGGTTCAGGGGAAGAGAAGCATAGAGCATAGGGCGAGTAAGAGGGGCCACCGCCGGCCCCCCCTAGGGTTCAGGGGAAGAGAAGCATGGAGCATAGGGCATAGGGCAGAGAGTAAGAGGCCACCGCCGGCCCCCCCTAGGGTTCAGGGGAAGAGAAGCATGGAGCATAGGGCATAGGGCAGAGAGTAAGAGGCCACCGCCGGCCCCCCCTAGGGTTCAGGGGAAGAGAAGCATGGAGCAGAGAGCAAAGAGCAAGAGGCCACCGCCGGCCCCCCCTAGGGTTCAGGGTTCGGGGTTCAGGAGGGAGGGCCCCTCACAACATATGGGAATGTCCGCAGACCTGCCTTCCGGCAGACAGGTTACACGGATTAAAAAGCTAAGATTACGCAGATGGGGGAATTGCAGGATGCTCCCACTGGACACCGTGAATCATCTCCGCAGCCCTCAACCCTCAAAAATCCTCTGTGGCCTCGGTGCTGAGAAGCATAGCGGTTTATCCCACAATGGCCCATATTCTCTCCGACCTGAACCCCGAACCCTGAACCCTCTCATTTTCCCCCTTCATGACCTTCATGTTCTTCATGGTAGAACCACATCGGCCTGAACCCTGAACCCTAATTTGCCCTCCCCCGCGGCGGCGCTTTCGGGTATAGTCCTTCCCCGCGGGGCGTGGCGCAGTCCGGTTAGCGCGCCTGCTTTGGGAGCAGGAGGTCCCCGGTTCGAATCCGGGCGCCCCGATTCCGGCCGCACAAGGCACAAAAACTCAAAAGACCACCCCGCCTGCGTTTCTTCTGGGGGTCTCGTTGCCCGGCCCCATCCCTTGACTTATAAAGATGTTATGTCACCCCGATACGCATCACGCAGCAAGAAACGATAGCCCATAGACACAGAGGATTTTTATCAGAGTAATTAGAGTACAAAAATCCCCAGGTGCGGGGCGGTTCCTACTGAATTCTGAATACTGTATTCTGAATTCTTCCCCCCAATCAGAGTTAATCAGGTGCAAAAATCCCCAGGGGCCGAGGGGGGGGTGCCTCCTTCCTGAACCCTGAACCCCGAACCCTGAACCCTAGGGGGGGGACGGCGGTGGTGCTCTCTATGCTCTATGCCCTATGCTCCATGCTTCTCTTCCCCCTCCCCTGAACCCTGGCCCCTTCTTCCTCACTCCCCCTCGGTTTCGGCGGCGATCCAGTCCAGATAGCCCCGATCGCCGGCGGCGGGGAGGACCAGGATCTCGGGGAGCTGGTAGGGGTGGAGCTCCTTGATCCGGACCACGGCGGCCTGCGCCTTCTCCGGAGAGGTCTTGACCAGGACCTGGCGCTCGGCGGTCCGCTCGGTCTTCCCTTCCCAGCGGTAGATCGATTGCCCCGCCGCAAAGACGTGCACGCAGGCGGCCAGGCGCTCGGCCACCAGGGACCCGGCGATCCGCCCGGCGTCCTCGGCGGTCGCGCAGGCGGTCAGGATCAGAGCGGCTTGCTTCGTCGTCATAATAGTAGTCCCTCATCCGTATGATTTTTATTCTACCATGAAGGGGGAAAATGAGAGGGTTCAGGGTTCAGGGTTCGGGGTTCGGGGTTCAGGGCTCTATGTTCTCTGCTCTATGGAGCGATCAAGACATAGGTGACACTTTAGGTTCAACACATAGGTAACACTTCCC